>JAQXJQ010000144.1 GCA_029009035.1 Oscillospiraceae bacterium
GCCACCGTGTCCTTCACCAGTTTGACCTGCACCGGGGCGGGGGAGAGGTCAGCCAGGGAAATCTCCCGCAGCTTCAGCCGGTACCGCCCGGCCTGGTCAAACTGGGAGAGGATGATGGGAACGGCTTCCCGCAGGGCCACGATCTGGGCCGCCGCTTCCCCCACCAGGAGATCCCCCACCTTTTCCCGGGTCAGGCCAATGCCCATGAGGCCCCCCAGAATGTCCCGGTGGGACAGCTCCGCCCCCGGCGGGAAGGCGGCCTCCACAGCCCCCAGCTCCTCCGAGGCGTCCCAATCCTCCGGCTCCTGCCAATCGGGGAGAAAGGCGCACACGGTGCGCTCCGCCCCCTCATACCCGCCGCAGAACAGGCATTTCGGGTGCCCGCAGTGTGCCAGCAGCGGCTCCACGGCAGCCCGCTGGGCCGGGGTGAGAAACTGGGTCACACAGGGGATGGAGCGGCTCTGCGCCCGCTCCATCCGGTCCAATACCCGGGCCAGCACCAACCGCTCCTCCGGGTCTTTGGAGAATTTGTTTAAAAGCTCGGTCTTATTCATGGGCACTCACGCTCTTCTGGGCGTTGTAAAGCCGGGCATACTCCCCGCCGGCGGCCAACAGCTGCTCATGGGTGCCCTCCTCCACGATGCGGTTGTCGTCCACCACGATGATGCGGTGGGCGCTGCGGATGGTGGACAGGCGGTGGGCGATGATGATGGTGGTGCGGCCACGGGCCAGCTCGTCAAAGGCGCTCTGGATGCGGGCCTCGGTGACCGAGTCCAGGGCGGAGGTGGCCTCATCCAAGATCAGGATGGGGGGATTTTTCAGGAAGATGCGGGCGATGGAGATGCGCTGCTTCTGCCCGCCGGAGAGCATGACCCCCCGCTCGCCCACATAGGTATCAAACCCGTCGGGCATGGCCATGATGTCGTCGTAGATCTCCGCCCTCCGGGCGGCCTCCACGATCTCGGCCTCGGTGGCGTCGGGCTTGCCGTAGCGGATATTGTCCAGCACGGTGCCCGCAAAGAGGAACACGTCCTGCTGCACGATGCCGATGCTGCGGCGCAGGGAGTGCTGCTTCACATCCCGCACATCCCTGCCGTCCACCAAAATCCGTCCGCCGGTGACATCGTAAAATCGGGGGATGAGCTGGCACAGGGTGGATTTTCCGCCGCCGGAGGGGCCAACCACCGCCAGGGTCTCGCCGGCCTCCACATGGATGGACACATGGTCCAGCACCTCCTCCCCCTCGTCATAGTGGAAGCAGACGTCGTCAATGAGGATGTCGCCCCTGGCGGTATCCATCTCCACCGCGCCCTCCCGGTCCCGCACCGCAGGCTCCATGCGCATGATCTCTACAAAGCGCTTGAAGCCCGCCATGCCGTTGAGATACTGCTCCACAAAGGCGGAGAGCTTGCGGATGGGACTCAGAAAGGTGGAGATGTACAGGGAGAAGGTCACCAGATCCACCAGGGTCATCTCGCCCCGCATGATATAATAGCCGCCCATGCCCACCGCCAGCACATTCATCACCGGCAGGGCAAACTCCAGCCCGGAGTGGTAGATGGCCATGGCCTTGTAATAGCCGCGCTTGGCCCCCTTGAACCGCTCGTTGGAAGCACCGAACTTGGCGCTCTCCTCCCCCTCGTTGGCGAAGGCTTTGGCGGTGCGCATCCCGGAGATGGAGGACTCCAGCTGGCCGTTGATGCCCGCCATGGTCTGCTTCACCTCCGAAGAGGCATCCATCATGCGCCGGCGCTGGAGAATGGTGAAGAGGGCGAACACAGGCACCACGGCAAAGACGATGAGGGCCAGACGCCAATGGATGGACAGCATGAAGCACAGCGCGCCCACCAGCGTCACCACGGAAATGAGCAGATCCTCCGGCCCGTGGTGGGACAGCTCCGTGATCTCAAAGAGGTCGGTGGTGGCCCGGCTCATGAGCTGGCCGGTACGGTTCTTGTCAAAGAAGGAGAAGGACATATCCTGCATATGGCCAAAGAGGTCCCGGCGCATATCCGCCTCCAGCCGCACGCCCATCATGTGGCCCAGATAGGTGACCACAAACTGCATCAGCGCCCGAAGGCCGTAGAACACCAGCAGCAGCGCCATGACGGCGAAAAACGCGCCGAACATATTTTTGGGCAGCAGCTCGTTGAGGGCCAGACGGCTGCCGAAGGGGAAGATCAGGTCTACGGCGGAAATGCCCACGGCGCAGATCATATCCAGAATAAACAGCTTCAGGTGGGGCTTATAATAAGAGCAGAAGATGCGCAGATATCCCCTTTGAAAGCGTTGATTTTCCATAACAACGGCTCCTTTTTGTATCATTAAAAAAGTATTATACCCAACTGATTTGGGCTTGTCAAATCCATCCCGGAGGTCTTATAATGCTGGTGTACAAACATTTCCCGAAAGAGAGGCCCAAGCAATGATCCACAGTCTGGTGGTGGTGGGAGGCAGCGTGCTGACGCTGTTTCTGATCATGTCCGTCGGTTTTATCCTTGCCAAAAAGCAATTAATGGGCGAAAAGACCCTGTCCCAGCTGTCCACCCTGCTGCTCAGCGTGGTGGCTCCCGCGCTGGTCATCGACTGTTTTCAGGTGGAGCGCACCGCCGACGCGGTGCGGGAGCTGCTCATCGCCGCCGCCGCGCTGGCGGGCACCTACGCCCTTTACATCATCCTCGCCCGTTTCCTCTTCCGCCGCGCGCCGGAGCAGGCCCGGGGCGTGCTGCGCTTCGCCGTCATCTACGGCAACACCGGGTTCATGGGCGTCCCCCTCATCCAGGCCACCTTGGGCAGCGAGGCCATGCTGGCCACGGTGGTGTCTCTGGTGGTGTTCAATGTGCTGGTGTGGACCCAGGGGATCAGCCTCATCGGCGGCAAAGGTCACCGTGTGGGCCTCAAAAAGGTCCTGCTGAACCCCGCGGTCATCGGCTTTGTCATCGCCCTCGTCCTCTATGCCACCGGCTTTGCCCTCCCCGGCCCCGTGGCCTCCGCCGTCCACTATGTGGGCAATCTGAACACCCCCCTGGCCATGATCGTCATTGGCGGGCAGATGGCCGGCGCCGACTTCAGAAAGGTCATCCGTGACCGCCGTTTGTATGCCGCGTCGGCCCTCAAGCTCATCGGCGTGCCGGTCCTCACCGCCCTGGTGCTGCTGCCCTTCTCCATCTCCCCCCTCACCTATTCCGCCGTTGTCATCCTGTCCGCCTGTCCCACGGCGGGTGCCACCGGCCTGTTCAGCCAGATGCTGGGCAAGGACACCGAGCTGGCCGCGGGACAGGTCACTCTGTCCACCCTGCTGTGCATCGTCACCCTGCCCATCATGGCGGCGCTGGCCCAGGCGCTGGCCTGACAGCCGATCCTCCCCATGCCCGAGAAAGGAGCCCATATCATGGATCACGATCTCTTATCCTGGCCGGAGCGCGGCCGCCTCTGGCTGCGTCTGGGCATCCGGGTGCTCCTCACCGTGGCCGCCGTTCTCCTGGTGGTCTACGGGGTGATCCCCCTGGTGTACCTGCTGCTCCCCTTTGTGCTGGGGCTCGTGGTAGCATGGGTGCTCAACCCCGCGGTGCGCTGGCTGCAGCGCAGGCTCTCCATCTCCCGCAAGGTGATCTCCCTGGTGGTCATCGCCCTCATCTTCTGTATTTTGGGCGGCGCCCTCTTCGGCCTTTTATGGGCGGCGGTCAGCGAGGTGCGTAACCTCTTCATCAACTGGGACGCGGTGACCGACGCCTTCCTCGCCATGCTGAGCAACGTGAACGGCTGGATCGAAGGGCTGGCCCGCTTCCTCCCCGATGGGGTGAACCTCAGTCTGGACAGTCTGTTCACCTCCCTGGCCGGATGGGTGCAGAGTCTGGACATCTCCGGATGGCTGACAAATCTCGCCGGCAGGGCGCCCTCGCTGGTGTCCGGCGTGTCCGGCTTCGTGGTGGGCGTCATCGTGTTCCTCATGGCCAGCTACTTCATCACCGGCGACTACCCCCGCCTCCGCTTCCTGATCACCGACCGGATGCCCGCCGATGTGCGGAAGTTCTGGGGCTCGGTGCGCACCATCTTCATGGAGGCCTTCGGCGGCTATCTCAAAAGCCAGCTCATCCTCACCCTGGGCGTGTTCGTGATCCTCTCCGTGGGCTTTACCGTCACCGGCCAGTCCTACGGCCTGGTGCTGGCGGGCACCCTGTCGGTGCTGGACTTCATCCCCATCATCGGCTCGGGCACCGTCATGGTGCCCTGGATGGTCATTGACATCATCACCGGCGAATACGGCCACGCCGTGGGCTTCGCCGTCATCTGGGGCCTGGTGGTCCTCTTCCGCCGGGTGGCGGAGCCAAAGATCCTGGGCGATCAGACCGGCCTGTCCCCCATCCTGTCCCTGCTGGGCATCTACGCCGGTATGCGTCTGGGCGGCGTGCCCGGCATGATCGTGGGCCCGCTGCTCATTCTGGTGTGCATCAATCTGGCCAAGCTGGGCATTTTCCGCCCCGTGGCCAACGACCTCACCCTGGCCTTCCACGACGTGCGGGCCATCCTGCGGCAGGACCAAAAGAAAAGCTGACCCCCGAAAAAACGGTAAACCCGAGAGGAGGCGAGGGCCGGGATGCGAAAGCTGGCTTGGTTTGCAGGCGGCTTCGCCGCGGCCTGCCTCCTCTCTTGCCTGTCCTTCGGCGGCGCCGGCGCCGCCGCTGTGTGCGCCCTGTTCGCCCTCGCCATGGCCCTCCCCCTCCGCCGCCTGCCCAAAAGGCTGTTCGAGCTTTTTCGCCGGGGCGCGGTGCTCTGTCTGGGCGGCGCCCTGGCCTTCCTCTGGTGCGTGGGCTATTCCGCCCTGTTCCGCGCCCCCGCCGAAGCCCTGGCGGGGACCGCCCCCACCCTCACCGGCGAGGTGACCTCCTACCCGGAGTCCAACGCCATCGGCGGATACAGCCTCATGTTCCGCCCCGACGGCGGTCTGCGCTCCCCCGACATTCAACTCAACGTCTCCCCGGACTGGGGCGGACTCACCCCCGGCGACCGGGTATCCTGCACGCCGCGGCTCGTCTGCGCCGACAAGCTGTTCGGCGAGGAGACCTTTTACTACACCGCCCGGGGCGTATATCTGCTGGGCTACTGCCACGAACCCCCTCACCTTCTCTCCCGGGGCGGCGACCCTCTGCGCTATCTGCCCCAGCGGTGCGCCCGCGCGCTGAAGCGGGGCATTGATGCCGCCTTTGACAGCCAAAGCGCCCCTCTGGCCGCGGCGGTCTGTCTGGGCGACACCGACGCTCTGTCCGAGGGCGCCTACTCCGACCTCAGCCGGGCAGGACTGCTGCACACAACGGCGGTGTCCGGAATGCACATCAGCTTTCTCAGCGCACTGGGGCTTTTCCTGTGCCGGGGGCGGCGGAAGGCCGCCGTCGCCCTCATCCCCCTGCTGCTGTTTTATGCCCTGATGACCGGCGCCTCCCCCTCCGCCGTCCGCGCCGTCATCATGCAGTGCGCCCTGCTCTCCGCGCCCCTGGCCCGTCGGGAGGCCGACCCGCCCACCTCTCTGGGCCTTGCGGCCCTCATTTTGCTCCTGCTCAACCCATTTTCCGCCGCCGGCACCGGGCTGCAGCTGTCCTTTTGCGCGGTGGCGGGCATTCTCCTCTGCTCCGCCCGGCTGAGCCGGGCCATGATCCGGCCCGTCTCCTTCCGCCTGCGAAACAGCGGACGGATGGGCCGCATCCTTCTCGCCCTCTACCGGTTCGCGGCGGTGAACATCGCGGTGACCCTGGGCGCCATGGTCTTTACCCTGCCCCTCTCCTGCCTCCGCTTCGGCCGCATCTCCCTCTGCGCGCCCCTCTCGGTGCTGCTCACCCAGTGGGCGGTGACCGCGCTCATGGTGGGGGCGCTGTTCGTGGGCGGGCTTGCCGCCCTGCTCCCCGGGGCAATGGTCATCCCGGGGCAGGTGTTCGGCCTGTTGGCCCGCTACATCCTTTGGGTCAGCCGGGTGGTGAGCGCATGGCGCTTTTCCGGCATCACCGCGGACAATCTCTACTTCCGCCTATGGCTGGCGGCGGTCTACCTGCTTCTCGCCGCCGCACTGCTGGGCCGCTCCCTCCGCCGGGGACTGGCGGTCATCCCCTGCGCGGCGGCACTTCTTGCCCTTTGCGTGGCGCTCAACGCCCGCAGTGTGGGGCGCAGCGACCTCACCGTCACCGCCCTGGATGTGGGTCAGGGCGCCGCCGCCCTGTTTTTCAGCGGCGGAGACGCCGTGCTGGTGGACTGCGGCGGAAACGTATCCCTCAATGCCGGCGACCTGGCGGCGGACCATCTGGCCTCCATGGGCAAAAAGCGGCTGGACGCTCTGATCTTCACCCATCTGGACGCGGACCACTGCAACGGCGCGTCCCAGCTCTTCCGCCGGTTGGAGGTGGGGGCGGTCTATTATCCCGCGCAATGGGAGAGCTCCGAACACTTTCCCACGCTGCGCTCCCTTGCCGCCCGGGCGGGCACGCCTCTCATCCCCATTTCCGGGGAAATCCTCTCCCTCCCCGCCGGCAAGGCGCGGTTTACCCTCTATCCCGCCCTGAGCGCGGACCTCTCCAACGAGGCGGGCCTCTTCGTGCTGTGCGAGCTGGGGCAGTTCCGCGTCCTGGCCACCGGCGACGCCGACGCCGACACCGAGCATCTGCAGCTCAAATATCACCCCCTGCCCGATATTGACCTTCTGCTGGTGGGGCACCACGGCGCCTCCCGCTCCACGGGCGGGGAGCTGCTGGATGCCCTTCGTCCCGAACTTGCCGTCATCTCCGTGGGCTACAACGCCTACGGCCACCCCTCCGGCGAGACCCTCCTGCGGCTTCAGCAAAGCGGCTGCGCCGTCTACCGCACCGACCTTGCAGGCAATGTCACCGTTTCCGTGAAGGACGGTCTGGTCCGCACACCCTGAGAAAAGAGGAATGTTATGCCCCCCAAGACAAAGACCGACAACACCGCCCTGCGGGAGCTGAAGCACGCGCTGCGCGGCGGTACTCCCGGCCGGCTCTACCTCTTCCACGGGGAGGAGGCCTACCTGCGGGAGTATTATCTGGGCGAGCTGAAAAAGGCGCTGCTCCCCGAAGGGCTGGAGGATTTCAACCTCCACACCGCCCAGGGGAAGGAGTGCTCCGCGGCCTGGATCGAGCAGGCGGTGAACTGCCTGCCCATGATGAGCAGCCGCACCCTGGTGCAGGTGACGGATTTCGACCTGTTCTCCCAGAGCGAAAAGGACCGGGAGCTGCTCTGCAGCCTGCTGTGTGACCTGCCGGAGTACTGCTGCCTGGTGTTTGTGTACGACCTGCTGCCCTACAAGGCGGACGGACGCTCCAAGCTGGCCGCCGCCTTCAAAAGCCACGGCGCCGTGGTGGATTTCCAGCGGCAGGAGCAGGGTGACCTCACCGACTGGATCTGCCGCCGGTTCAAGGCCGCCGGACACACCATCGACACCGAGGACGCCCGCTACCTCATCTTCCTGTGCGGCGACCTCATGACCAATCTGGCCTCGGAGATCGGCAAGATCGCCGCCTACGCCTCCGCCCAGCGGGTCACCCGCGCCGACATCGACGCCGTGGCCATCCCCCAGATCGACGCGGTGGTCTTTCAGATGACCGACGCCATGGCCCACAAGAACTTTGAAAAGGCCTCCGCCGTGCTGGCCGACCTGCTCCACGCCCAGGAGCCGGGGGTCATGATCCTGTCGGTGATGGGCAAGTACTTCCGCCAGCTCTACACCGCCCGGCTCTATCTGGACCGGGGCAAGGGACGCGCGGAATTCATGGCCCTGTGGAACATGAAAAACTCCTACCCCGCCGACAAGCTGCTGGACGCGGCCAAGGGCTTCTCCCTGGTGTGGTGCCGCCACGCGGTGCAGCGCTGCAGCGAGACGGAGCTTGCCCTCAAGTCCAGCTACGGGCAGGACCGGGAGCTGCTGGTCTCCCTGCTCATGGAGCTGGCGGCGGGACGGAGGGCCATCCGATGAAACGCATCCGCGAGGCCATTCTGGTGGAAGGCCGCTATGACAAAAACACCCTGTCCCAGGTGGTGGACGCCGTCATTCTGGAGACCTCCGGCTTCGGCATCTTCAAGGATGAACAGCGTCTGGCCCTGCTGCGCAGGCTGGCGGAAAAGCAGGGGCTCATCGTCCTCACCGACTCCGACGGCGCGGGCTTTGTCATCCGCAATTACATCCGCGGCGCCATCCCCCCGGAGCAGGTGAAGCACGCCTACATCCCCGATGTGTACGGCAAGGAGCGGCGCAAGCGCGCGCCCGGCAAGGAGGGCAAGCTGGGGGTGGAGGGCATGAAGCCCCAGGTGCTGCTGGACGCCCTGATGCGGGCCGGCGCCACCGTGGAGGGGGAGGAGACCGCCGCCCCCCGGGGGGAGCTCACCCCCGCCGACCTCTACCTGCTGGGGCTGACCGGCCGGCCGGACTCTGCCGAGCGCCGCGCCCGCCTGCTCAAAACCCTGGACCTGCCCGGGCACCTCAGCGCCAAGGCCCTGCTCACCGTGCTCAACGCCCTCTATACCGGAGAGGAACTGGAGGAGCTTCTGAAACACATGGCCGACGCATCATAAACATGTCTCCCGCCGAAAAATCGGCGGGAGACATGTTATTATGTCCCAAACTCCTTGTGTTTCCGAAAAAACTCTGCTATAATGATACATCTATTATAATGCAAAAATGCGTTTATACGCCCTTGGGCGTTCAAGACCTGAAAGGAGTGACCATATGGAACAGAAACTTACCCGCCTGCTCACCCCCCAGCTGGGCCTCTGCTTCGCGGTCATGCTGCTGTTTTCCATCGTCCCCCTGTTTCTGGGCCGCACCGATGTGGCCATTGCCGAGCTGGTCGTCACCGTTCTGGTGGCCGCCGCCTGCTATCTGCGCAGCGTGCGCCACAGAAACGCTGCGGCGGAGCTGCTGCGCCAGGTGGCCGACGACCTCACCTCCGCCACCCGTGACAGCACCCTGAACTGTCCCCTGCCCGTCATCATGTTCACACCGGAGACCGACGAGATCGTCTGGTCCAGCGACCGGTTCCTGCGTATCTGCGGCAGCGAGGAGGGGATCTTTGACACCAATATGGCGGACCTCTGCCCCGGCTTCAGCACCCGCTGGCTGCTGGAGGGCAAGAATGAATGCCCCGACGAGGTGCTGCTGAAGGACCGGCGCTATCAGGTGTTCGGCAACCTCACCGACTCCCCCGACAGCGCGGCAGGTCCCCTGGCCACCACCTACTGGCTGGATGTCACCGAGCTGGCCGACACCCGGGACCGCTACCACGCCACCCGCCCGGTGGTGTCGGTGCTGCTGCTGGACAACTACGAGGACACCATCAAAAACCAGCCCGACAATGTGCGCACCGCCATGCTCAGCGAGATCAACCGCCGGCTGGACCAGTGGACCCGGGAGGCCAACGGCTTCCTCTGCCAGCTGGAGCGTGACCGCTATCTGTTCGTATTCGAGCAGCGGCACCTCGCCCACTATCAGTCGGAGAAATTCTCTGTGCTGGACGCCGTCCGTGAGGTGGACAGCCCCAGCGGCATCCCCGTGACCCTGTCCATCGGCGTGGGGGTGGACGGCGACTCCCCCGCGGAGCTGTTCCGCTTCGCCATGGTGTCCGCCGATATGGCGCTGTCCCGCGGCGGCGATCAGGCCGTGGTGAAAAACCGCGCCAACTTCGAGTTCTACGGCGGCCGCACCAAGGAGACCGAGCGCCGCACCAAGGTCAAGAGCCGGGTCATGGCCTCCGCCCTGGGCGAGCTGATGGATGACGCCTCCTGCGTCATGGTCATGGGCCATTCCGCCGCGGATATGGACGCCGTGGGCGCCGCCGTGGGCGTGTGCGCCATCGCCCGCAAGCGGGGCGTCCCCGCCTATATCATCCGGGAGCTGGGTCCCACCCCCGCGGACGAGCTTTACGAACGGGTCAGCGAGATGGAGCGCTACCGCGACTGCTTCCTGGACGGGCAGAACGCCCTGCTCCGGGTGGACAGCGGCACCCTGCTGGTGGTGGTGGACACCAACCGGCCCGAGCAGGTCTCCAGCCGGGAGCTGCTCAGCGCCTGCGGCAAGGTGGCCGTCATCGACCACCACCGCCGCGCCGCCACCTATATCGAGGGCGCCGCCCTCAACTTCCACGAGCCCTACGCCTCCTCCGCCAGTGAGCTGGTGACCGAGCTGCTCACCTACCTGCTGGAGCCGGGCGAACTCAGCCGCGGCGAGGCGGAGGCGCTGCTGGCCGGCCTCATGCTGGACACCAAGAACTTCACCATGCGCACCGGCGGGCGCACCTTTGAGGCCGCCGCCTTCCTGCGCCGCTCCGGCGGCGACACCGCCGAGGTGCAGAAGCTGTTCCAGACCAACCTCAGCGACGCCATCGCCAAGTACGACATCATTCAGAACGCCCGCGTGTGCTACACCGATGTGGCCATCGCCCCCGTGGCCCACGCCGTGGGCCGTGTGACGGCGGCAAAGGCGGCGGACGAGCTGCTGAACATCGCCGGGATCAACACCTCCTTCGTCCTCTATCAGGACGAGGACAAGGTGGTACTCTCCGCCCGCAGCAACAACGACACCAATGTCCAGGTCATCGCGGAGGCCCTGGGGGGCGGCGGAAACGCCGCCGCGGCCGGCGCCCAGATGCCCGACACCACCCTGGAGACCGCGGAGGCCCGGCTCCTCGCGGCGCTGGCGGAGTATTTTACGCCCGACGGAACAGATCCCAACGACGAGGCATAACGCCTCAGCCTATAACCAACAACAGGAGGTAATTCCCATGAAAGTGATTTTGCAGCAGGATGTAAAGGGCCACGGCAAGAAGGGCCAGATGGTGGAGGTCTCCGACGGCTACGCCCGCAACTTCCTTCTCCCCCGCAAGCTGGCCGTGGAGGCCACCGCCGAAAATGTCAACACCATGAAGATGCAGGACAAGGCCAAGAAGGCCCGTGAGGCCGAGGAAAAGGCCCAGGCCCAGGCCATTGCCGAGCAGCTCAAGAGCTGCCAGGTGAAGATCTCCGCCAAGGCCGGTCAGGGCGGCCGCCTCTTCGGCTCCGTCACCAGCAAGGAGATCTCCGAGGCCCTCAAGGCCCAGCACAGCCTGGATGTGAACAAGACCAAGATCGTCCTGCCCGAGCCCATCAAGGGCTTCGGCTCCTTCGAGGTCAAGTGCAAGCTGGGCTACGAAGTGACGGGCACCATCTACGTCCTCGTCATCGAGGCCTGACCGTCCGCTTTTCACCATTCTCTCTTACCTTTTACCTCGTCTCCGGGGGGTGCTTTTATGGACGAACTGAATAATCTGGCCATGCCCCACAGCATCGAGGCGGAGCAGGCCGTCCTCGGCTCCATGCTCATTGATGACCGCTGCGTGGCCGATGTGGCCCAGCGGCTCACGCCGGAGGACTTCTATATGCGGCAGAACCGGGAGCTGTATCAGGTGCTTTTCGGCATGTTCAACCGCTATGAGACCATCGACCCGGTGACCGTGCTGGACCGCATGAAGCAGGCCGGGGTGTATGACGAGAACACCAGCGTGGCCTACCTGCGCCAGCTCATGGAGATCACGCCCACCGCCGCCAATGTGCTGGAGTACGCCGCCATCGTGGCAGACAAGGCCCTGCTGCGCCGCATCGGTGAGACCGCCACGGAGCTGGTGGGCATGGTCCACAGCGAGAGCGGCACCGCCCCCCAGATCCTGGAGGCGGCAGAGCAGCGGATCTACAACATCCGGCAGGGCCGCTCCTCCCTGGGCATGACCCACATCTCCACCGTCATGACCCAGGTGTGGGACACCATCAAGGAGCGTCAGGCCTCCGGACAGGAGTTCCCCGGCATCTCCACCGGCCTTGTGGACCTGGACCGGCGCATCACCGGCCTCAACGACTCCGACCTGCTCATTCTGGCCGCCCGTCCCGGCATGGGCAAAACCTCCCTGGCCCTGAACATGGCCTCCTACGCCGGCAAGTACTCCGGCAAAAATGTGGCCATCTTTTCCCTGGAAATGAGCCGGGAGCAGCTGGGCGCCCGCCTGCTGTCCAGCGAGTGTCTGGTGGACAACAAAAAGCTCCTCACCGGGCGCATCACCGGCGAGGATGAGTGGTCCCGGGTGGCCATGGGCGTGGCCAGCCTCAGCCAGGCGAAAATTTATATTGACGACGACGCCTCCCTCTCCGTGGCCGACATCAACGCCAAGTGCCGGCGAATCAAAAATCTGGGTCTGGTCATCATCGACTACCTGCAGCTGATGACCTCCGCCGGCGGCCCCGCCAAATCCGGGGAGAACCGCCAGCAGATCGTGTCCGATATGTCCCGCTCCCTGAAGCTGATGGCCAAGGAGCTGCGGGTACCCGTGCTCTGTATGTCCCAGCTCTCCCGCGCCGGCACCGGCGGCGGCACCTCCACCCCCCGCAAGCCCATGCTGTCCGACCTGCGTGAGTCCGGCGCCATCGAGCAGGACGCCGACATCGTCATGTTCATCCACCGCGAGAGCTACTACAATGAGGACTCGGAAAACCCCAATGTGGCGGAGTGCATCATCGCCAAAAACCGCCACGGCGAGACCGGCTCGGTGATGCTGGAGTGGCGTCCCGAGTACACCCTGTTCCGCAATCTGGCCTACCGCGTCGAGGAAGAGGATTACTGATGGCGGAAGACGGATTTCGCTTCGGGCTGATCCCCCCCGGGTCACGGGTCCTCTGCGCCCTGTCCGGCGGCGCGGACTCCATGTACCTGCTCTGCCGCCTCATGGGGGCGGGCGTGGAGGTGCGGGCCGCCCATTTCAACCACCGCCTGCGCGACGCCGCCGACCGGGAGGAGGCATTTGTCCGCGCCTGGTGCGGGGAGCACGGCGTCCCCCTCACCGTGGGCAGCGGCGATGTGCGCGCCTTTGCCGCGGAGCACGGCATGGGTCTGGAGGAGGCCGCCCGAAACCTGCGCTACGATTTCCTCCGCCGCACCGCAGAGGAGACCGGCTGCAGCCTCATCGCCACCGGCCACCACGCCGGGGACAACGCGGAAACGCTGCTCATGAACCTCATCCGGGGCTGCGGGCTGAACGGCCTGTGCGGCATCCCGGAGCAGCGGGGCAATGTCATCCGCCCCATGCTGGGCCTGAGCCGGGAGGAGATTCTCCTTTATTTGGAGCGGCACGGCGTCCCCCATGTGGAGGATGAGAGCAACGGCGACACAGACTACACCAGAAACCGCATCCGCCATCAGGTCATCCCCCTGCTGGAGGAGCTGAACCCAAAGGCAGCCGCCCATATCTCCGCCGCCGCCCTCCGCCTGCGGCAGGACGAGGCCCTTTTGACGGCACAGGCGGAGCAGCTGCTGGCATCGTGTGAAGAGACGGAGGCCGAAGTCCGCCTCTCCGCCTCCATGCTGGCCCGGGCCCCCGCCCCCATCGCCCTGCGCTCGCTGAAGGCCCTGCTCCCCGGCTGCGGCGCTGTCCATCTGGAGCAGGTGTTGGCCCTGTGTTCCCGTCCCTCCGGGCAGCTGGATGTGCCCGGCTGCACCGTCTCCCGCGCCCATGACCTGCTGGTCATCACCCGCGCCCCCCTGCCCGTCCCCCCGCCCGCTCCCCTGTCCGCGGGCGAGCAGAGGTGGGGTATGTGGCGCATCCTTTACCTTGAAGATACCTGTCCCGCCAAGGCCTACCGCTCTGTGAGCGAGTTCTGGCTGGCGGCAGATACCTATATGATCCGCCCCCGGCAGGAGGGGGATCGCATCCAACTTGGGCACCGTCCCGCCAAAACCGTAAAAAAATGGATGATCGAGCAGCGCATCCCCCGCCACCTCCGCTCCCAGGCCCCCGTCATCGCCCGTCCCGACGGTCAGCCTGCCGCCGTGGGCGGTCTCGGGCCCCATTGGGAAGCCCTGGCCAAGCCGGGCACGCGCTGCCTGCACATCGTGATGGAGAAAGAGGAGAGTTCATCATGCATCAGGACATCGAGAGCATTCTGTTCAGCGAAGAGACCCTGAAGGCCCGGGTGGCCCAGCTGGGCGCGCAGATCACCGCCGACTACCGGGGCAAGGACCTGGTGGCCGCCTGTATCCTGCGCGGCTCCTATATCTTTATGGCCGACCTGACCCGGGCCATCGACCTGCCCCTCACCGTGGACTTCATGGCCGTGTCCTCCTACGGCGCGGGCACCAGCTCCTCCGGGCAGGTGGAGATCCGCAAGGACCTGTCCGACCCCATCGAGGGCAAGGACCTGCTCATCGTGGAGGACATTCTGGACTCCGGCAACACCCTGTTCTACCTCCGGGATGTGCTGGCCGCCCGGAAGCCCGCCTCCATCAAGATCTGCACCCTGATGGATAAGCCCGACCGCCGCACCAAGCCCATCCATGCCGACTATGTGGGCTTCACCATCCCCGACGCCTTCGTGGTGGGCTACGGTCTGGACTACGCGGAGAAATACCGCAACCTGCCCTATGTGGGCATCGTCAAACCCAGCGTCTACGGCGGAGCATAAAGAAACCCGCCGCCCAACATTCCATCCATACTGCGAGGTACCGCCGTGAAAACAACGAACCGATCCCCCCTGCGCACATTTTTTGTCTACGCCGTGCTGCTGGCCCTTCTGCTGTGGGCCTTTTCCGCCTTCAGCAGCAATCGCAGCGCCGACTACATCACCTTCGCCAACATGGACTCCCTGTTCCGCCAGGAGCAGGTGACCTCCTTCTCGGTGGACAAGAACGATGTGGTGACCCTCAAGCTGAAGGACGGCAGCGTGAAATATCACGCCCTGGCCGACCTGTCCCTCTTTGACGAGGCGCTGGGCAGCCTCATCACCGAGCAGAAGGCCGACGGCATCCTCACCGACTACGACTTCGCCCAGAAGACCACCCTGCCCGTCTGGGTGCAGCTCACCCTGCCCGCCGTGGTCTCCGTGGTGGTGGTCCTGCTGGTGTGGGGCACCATGGCCGCCCGCCAGAACGCCCAGAACGGACAGGGCGGCATGGCCGGCTTCGGCAAGGCCCGCACCACCGCCGGCCAGAAGAGCACCGTCACCTTTGCCGATGTGGCCGGCGCCGACGAGGAGAAGGCTGAGCTGCAGGAGCTGGTGGACTTCCTCAAGGACCCCCGGAAGTTCACCGATCTGGGCGCCCGCATCCCCAAGGGCGTGCTGCTGGTGGGCCCTCCGGGCACCGGCAAGACCCTGCTGGCCAAGGCCGTGGCCGGAGAAGCCGGGGTGAATTTCCTGTCCATCTCCGGCTCCGACTTTGTGGAGCTGTATGTGGGCGTGGGCGCCTCCCGCGTGCGCGACCTGTTTGACCAGGCCAAAAAGGACGCCCCAGCCATTGTGTTCATCGACGAGATCGACGCCGTGGGCCGCCAGAGAGGCACCGGCCTGGGCGGCGGTCACGACGAGCGGGAGCAGACCCTCAACCAGCTGCTGGTGGAGATGGACGGCTTTGCCGCCAACGAGGGGGTCATCGTGCTGGCCGCCACCAACCGGCAGGACATTCTGGACCCCGCCCTGCTCCGCCCCGGCCGCTTTGACCGGCAGGTCTATGTGGGCCGTCCCGACATGAAGGGCCGGGAGGAGATCCTCCGGGTCCATGCCCGCAACAAGCCCCTGGCCGAGGATGTGGATCTGAAGGAGATCGCCCGGGAGACCACCGGATTTACCGGCGCGGATCTGGAAAACCTGATGAATGAGTCCGCCCTGCTGGCCGCACGGCAGGGTCTCCGATATATCACTCTGACCCATATCCAGCAGTCCATCATCAAGGTGATCGCCGGCCCGGAGAAGAAGAGCCGCGCCCAGATCGAGGAGGACCGCCGCATCACCGCCTATCATGAGGCCGGTCACGCCGTGGTGAGCCATGCGCTGCCCACCCAGGACCCCGTGCAGCAGATCACCATCGTCCCCCGTGGCCAGGCCGCCGGCATGACCATCAACCGCCCCCAGGAGGACCGCAGCCATGTGACACGCCAGCGCCTCACCGAGACCCTGTCCACCCTGCTGGGCGGACGGTGCGCCGAGGACACCGCCCTGGGCTTCATCTGCACCGGCGCCGTCAGCGACCTGCAGCGGGCCACCGAGATCGCCCGGGACATGGTCACCAAGTACGGCATGAGCGAAACGCTGGGCAACGTCACCTTCACCTCCGGCTCCGACGAGGTGTTCATCGGCCGCTCCATGGCCCAGGCCAAGCCCTATTCCGAGCAGACCGCCGCCCTCATCGACGCCGAGGTCAAGCGCCTGCTGGACGAGGCCTATGACAAGTGCCGGGAGATCCTCACCCGCGACCGGGACAAGCTGGAGCTGGTGGCCCGGTTCCTGCTGAAGCACGAGACCATGGACATGGAGCAGTTCCGCCTGGTCTACGACGACCCCGCCGCCCTGGACCTGTGAAAAAAGGAGACTGAGCATGGATCATTCACCCGAAGAAGCCAAGACCTCACGAAGCAGCGAGCTGTATCAGAACGCCCGCACGCTGGCCGTGGTCCTGTCCGTCATCATTCTCTTTTTCACCTTTGTGGGCCGCATCATCGTGGTCAGCGGCCCCTCCATGGAAAACACCCTCCACAACGCCGACGCCATGCTGGTCTGGAGCCTGGGCTACAAGCCCAGACAGGGGGATGTGGTGGTGCTCACCCAGCGCACCTTCCAGGAGGACTCCATCGTCAAGCGGGTCATCGCCGTGGGCGGCCAGAGCGTGGACATTGATTACACCTCCGGCCTCGTCTATGTGGACGGAGCGGTGCTCCACGAGGACTACACCAAGGAGCCCATGCGCATCCCCGCCTACGGCGAGGGTCTCAACCACCTCACCGTGCCCGAGGGCTGCATCTTCGTCATGGGCGACAACCGCAATCACTCCGCCGACAGCCGCTACCCGGATATCGGCCTGGTGGACGAGCGCTGTGTCATCGGGAAGTCCATCATGGTGCTCTTCCCCTTCTCACACTTCACGTTCCTGAGAGGAGGCTGAGAGATGAACGACCTGAAACACCGTGAGCTCACGCTGCCGATCCTGTCGGTGGTGCTGGGTCTTTTGTGCGCCGCCGTGCGCAGATGGCAGCTGGCCACCGCCTTTGAGGGCGAGGCGGAGCTGGTCAAGCCCTTCGCCCCCGCCTCCATGGTCCTTCTGGCCCTGCTCATCCTCTCCGCGGCGGCCCTGTTCCTGCTCACACGGCAGGTGCGCGTCTGCAAACAGCTGCGGAAGGCCCCCGCCCCCGCCCTCTCCGCCCGGGGAAGCCTCCCCGTCATGCTGGTGCTGGTCACCGCCGCCTTCCTCAGCCTCATCGCCGCCCCCCTGCTGGTGCGCAGCGGTCTGGAGGCCAGAGCCGCCTACGAGGCCGCCAAGGCCTACTACGACGGCTCCATCCCCCCCGGCAGCAACGGTCTGCTCACCCTCATCAGCGCAGCCACCGCCCTGCTTGCCTGCCCGGGTCTGCTGATGGCCGCCAAGGCCGCCTACCGCGATCTGGACCGGGGCCGCATGGGTGTCCTGCTGCCGGTGCTGAACTGCTGCGTGTGGCTGATGGACACCTACCGCAGCCATGCCGCCAACCCCATTCAGTGGAGCTACGCCCCCATGCTGCTGGCCATCATCTGCGGCGCGCTGTTCTATCTGGACTGGGCGGGCTTCCACGCCATGGACGCCAAGCCCCGCCGCCTGCTGTGGCTGGCGGGCATGACGGTGGTGCTCAGCGCCGCCGCCCTGGCCGGAAATTGGCGCCTGGGCGACGCGGTCCTGCTCACTTCCCAGCTGCTCAGCGCCATGGCCCTGCTGTGGCTGCTGCCCCACAATCTGAAACACCCGCCGGAGCCGGCCCAGCCCAGCGCTCCGATTCAAGAAAACCCGGAGGTCGATCCCAATGAGTGACAAGAAGTTTTATATCACCACTCCCATCTACTACCCCAGCGACAAGCTGCACATCGGCCACGCCTACTGCACCGTGGCCACCGACTCCATCGCCCGCTACAAGCGCCTGCAGGGCTACGATGTGATGTTCCTCACCGGCACCGACGAGCACGGACAGAAGATCGAGTCCAAGGCCAGCGCCGCCGGCGTCACCCCACAGCAGTTCGTGGACAACATCGTGGACGGCCCCCGGGGGGTCAAGGACCTGTGGAAGCTGATGAACATCTCCAACGACCGCTTCATCCGCACCACCGACGACTACCATGTGGAGTCCATCCAGAAAATTTTCAAGAAGATGTACGAGAACGGCGACATCTACAAGGGCTCCTACAAGGGCAAGTACTGCAAGGACTGCGAGGCCTTCTGGACCGAGACCCAGCTGGTGGACGGCAAGTGCCCCGACTGCGGCCGCGAGGTCATGGACGCCGAGGAGGAGGCCTACTTCTTCCGCCTGAGCAAGTACGCCGACCGGGTGCAGGATCTGCTGGAGAACACCGACTTCCTGGAGCCCCGCTCCCGGGTCAACGAGATGGTGAACAACTTCATCAAGCCCGGTCTGGAGGACCTGTGCGTGTCCCGCACCTCCTTCTCCTGGGGCGTGCCCGTGGATTTCGACCCCGGCCACGTGGTCTATGTGTGGGTGGACGCCCTGTTCAACTATATGACCGCCCTGGGCTTCCTCAACGGGAAGTATGACGATGTGGACAAGTTCTGGCCCGCCGATGTGCACATCGTGGGCAAGGAGATCGTCCGCTTCCACTCCATCATCTGGCCCGCCATGCTCATGAGCATGGGTCTGCCCCTGCCCAAGAAGGTGTTCGGCCACGGCTGGCTGCTGCTGGACGGCGGCAAGATGTCCAAGTCCAAGGGCAATGTGGTGGACCCCTATATCCTGGCCGAGAAGTTCGGCGTGGACGCCCTGCGCTTCTTCCTCATGCGCACCTTCCCCTTCGGCTCCGACGGCAACTTCTCCAACGAGCTGCTCATCCAGACCATCAATGTGGACCTGGCCAACGACCTGGGCAATCTGGTGAGCCGCACCACCGCCATGGTGGGCAAGTACTTCGGCGGAAAGCTGCCCGGCGCCTGCCGTGAGTGGGCCGCGCCCGAGGCCTGCGACACCGAACTGACCGAGATGGCCAAGGGCCTGCGCGACCGCTATCAGGCCGCCATGGACGCCTACGCCCCCCACAAGGCGCTGGACGAGGTGTTCAAGCTCATCGCCCGCGCCAACAAGTATATCGACGAGACCATGCCCTGGGCGCTGGCCAAGGATATGGACGCCAACGGCAAGCGGCTGGCCCATGTGATGTACAACCTGCTGGAGACCACCCGCATCTGCGGCGTGCTCCTCACCCCCTTCATGCCCGAGAGCATGGACAAGCTCTTCGCCCAGATCGGCGCCTGCCCCTGCTGCCGCAGCTGGGACTCCGCCGCCCGGTGGGGCACCCTGTCTGACGAGGCCGAGCCCACCAAGGGCGAGAACCTCTTCCCCCGGGTGGACACCGAGAAGGCCCTCGCCGAGCTGGAGGCTGCCGCCGAGGCCGCCAAGAAGGCCGCGCTGCCCCCCCTGGAGATCGAGCCTTACACCGAGGAGAAGGTGGACTTTGACACCTTCTGCAAGTCCGACTTCCGGGCGGTGAAGGTCAAGGCCTGCGAGGCGGTCAAGAAGAGCGACAAGCTGCTGAAGTTCACTCTGGACGACGGCACCGGCACCGACCGCCAGATCCTCTCCGGCATCCACAAGTTCTATGAGCCGGAGCAGCTCGTCGGCAAGACCCTGGTGGCCATCGTCAACCTGCCCCCCCGCAAGATGATGGGTCAGGAGAGCTGCGGTATGCTCCTCTCCGCCGTCCACACCGAGAAGGGCGAGGAAAAGCTCAACCTCATCATGGTGGACGACGCCATCCCCGCCGGCGCCAAGCTGTGCTGATACACTTCTCAGAAATGCAGGCATTTCTGAGAAGTGTGCGCCCCCCGCACCGCGTCAGCGGGAGCCTTGCCGCCGCGGCGCTTTTCGGGCGCAAAGCACCGTGACCCCCAAAACACGAAAGGAAAAGAGGCGTTTTATATGTGGGCCGTATTTGCCCTTCTCTCCGCCCTGTTCGCCGCCCTCACCTCCATTCTGGCCAAGGTGGGCATTGAGGGCGTCCCCTCCAATCTGGCCACCGCCCTGCGCCCGGTGGTGGTGCTCGTCTTCGCCTGGGCCATGGTGTTCATCACCGGGCAGCAGGGGGGCGTGCTGGCCATCAGCAAAAAGAGCTGGATCTTCCTCATCCTCTCCGGCCTGGCCACCGGCCTGTCCTGGCTGTGCTACTACCGCGCCCTCCAGCTGGGGCAGGTCTCCAAGGTGGTGCCCATCGACAAGCTGAGCGTGGTCTTCACCCTGGTGCTGGCCTTCCTCTTTCTCCACGAAAAATTCACCCCCAAATCCGCCATCGGCGTGGCCCTCATCACCGCGGGGACGCTGGTCATGGTCCTGTGAGAGGTACGGTCATGCTGTTTGACACCCACGCCCACTATGACGCGGAACAGTTTGACCCCGACCGCCATGAGGTCCTCGCCCGCCTGCCCGAACAGGGCGTCAGCCTGGTGGTCAACCCGGGGTGTGACCTTGCCACCTCCGCCGCAGCGGTGGAGCTGGCCCACCGCTATCCCTTCGTCTACGCTGCGGTAGGCTATCACCCCGAGACCTGCGCCCCCTATCGGCCCTCCGACCTGGAGCAGCTGCGCGCCTGGTGCCGGGACGACAAGGTGGTGGCCATCGGCGAGATCGGTCTGGACTACTACTGGGAGGAAAATCCCCCCCGTGAGCACCAGAAAGCGGTGCTCCGGGACCATCTGGCCCTGGCCCAGGAGCTGGACCTGCCCGTCATCTTCCATAACCGGGAGGCCCACGGGGACACCATGGACATCCTGCGGCAGTTCCCCCGTGTCCGGGGCGTGATGCACTGCTTCTCCGGCAGCGTGGAGATGGCCAGGGAGCTGGTGAAGATGGGCTGGATGATCTCCTTCACCGGGGTGCTCACCTACAAAAACGCCCGGAAGTCCGTGGAGGCTGCCGCCGCCGTGCCCATGGAGCGGCTGATGATCGAGACCGACAGCCCCTACATGGCCCCCGTCCCCCACCGGGGCAAGCGCTGCGACTCCTCGCTGGTCATCCACACCTGCGAGACCCTGGCGCGGATCCGTGGCCTCACCACGGAGGAATGCGCCCGCATCACGCTGGAGAACGGCTGTCGGTTCTTCGGGATTTCTGCGCCCGAAATTTCTTGACACCTCCCCCGGGCCAATGGTATACTCCACATAGTTGTTTTGATGTATGAACTCGCGCCCGCCCTTCGTACAACCACGACGGGCGGGCTTTTTTCACCTCAAAACCGCAATTCCAACCAAGGAGGTAAGTTCGCAATGACCGGTATTGTCAAATGGTTCGATGCTGAGAAGGGCTACGGCTTCATCACTCCCGATGACGGCTCCGAGGACGTGTTCGTCCACTTCTCCGCCATCGTGGCTGAGGGCTACAAGAAGCTGCTGGAGGGCCAGAAGGTCTCCTTCGAGACCGAGCCCGATCCCCGCGGCGCCAAGCGCGTGCGCGCCACCAACGTGGTCGCCCAGGGCGAGTAAGCGCTCATAGAGAGAAAAAAGGCTGTGGAGCTGCCGGTTGCAGCTCCACAGCCTTTTTTAGCTTGCACAGAACGGGACTCCGCTCCGCAACGGGCCCTTCCGTTTGTCTCCGACGGGTGACTTTCTGGTCGACCAGAAAGTCACCAAAGAGTCGCATAAGGGTTGCACCCTTATGTATCCCGCTTGCACACTTTGGAACCATCAGCCATCTCCGGCGCACTGAGAGGGATACTCTGTTTGCTTCGCATTTGCTGCCGCACAGCTCAGTGGCAAGGCTGCCCAGCGCCCCAGGATACCGCGCCTGCTCAGGTGCTGGGCGGAACCCCCGTTCCCCGGGGGGATACATCCAATAAGGGGGGCCGCAGCCCCCCTTGTGTTGGTCGGTGCGGGTGGGGTTTGTCAAGGGGAGGGGGAATCGAAACACCCCGCAGCGTTAAGAAAATATGCCGGTGGCATATTTTTAGCGTAGGCCGCAGCAGCTATGCTGCGAGGAAAGGGCAGTTCGTCGTCAGAGGGAGGCTTTTGGTGCGTTCCACGCAGGAACTCAGCGGTTCCCCTCACCGGGGGTGCCCTCCAGGAAGTAGGAGGCCTCCATGTCGGCGGTGGCCAGGGCGAAGGCGAGGGGGTACTGCTCCAATGCCTGACCCACGGTGCGGGGGTCCTCGGTGCCGGAAAAGCCCATGTGCCAGCGGATGGCCATGGCCTCCTCCCGGGACAGGCGCATGAAGCCGGAGATGATATACACGCTCTTCTCCCCGTGGCCGTAGGGCAGTTTATCCTCAAAGTAGAAGGTGGGCACCTTCTCCCACTTGCCCGTGGCCTCGTCCTTCACATTGCGGGTGCCCGCCCGGTAGCAGCCCACCTTGCACAGGTCATGGAGCAGGGACACGATGGCCACCGACTCCATGTCATAGTCCAGGCCGTAGACCTGCTTCACTCTGGGGCGGGCGAGAAAATCCTCCAGACAGCGAAACACATTCACGCTGTGGTCGCACAGGCCCCCGGCATAGGAGCCGTGGAACCGGGCGGAGGCAGGCGCGGTGAAAAAGTCGCTCTTGTTCATCAGGTAGTCCAGCAGCTCCTCCGACCCCTCCCGGTGGATATAGGTGCGGTAGATGTCGATAAATTCCTCTCTCGATGCCATAAGAAGGCCCTCCTCATTCCCTGCCGCGGCGCGGCATCATTTCATGCTCTCATTATAGCAGATACAAAGTCCAATGAAAAGGACAAAAGAAGGGGGCTGCTGCAGAATGCTGCGTTCTGCAGCAGCCCCTTCGGTTTGTCTCCGACGGGTGACTTTCTGGTCGGGCGGAAAGTAGGCCCAGCGGAGCGTAGCCCCGAGCGCAGGCGAAACAATCCCTTGGTCACGGCTTACGGCTTTTCCTTTTTCGGGAGAGGTTTTTTGGCGCCCCCCTTGGCTCTCCCTCTGGGAGAGCTGTCAGCGTGCGAGGAACGAGCCGCTGACTGAGAGGGCTGATTTGCACCCTCTCCGTCAAAAATCGAAGATTTTTGACACCTCTCCCATAGGGAGAGGCAAGGCGGCTGCACCCACAATGATTGCCCCATCAACGCAAGGGCCCGTTGCAGTTCTGCAACGGGCCCTCATGGTTTTATTCCCCTGCAGCCGTGAGATCTTCGCCCAGGTCCAGCTCCTTGAGGAAAACGTGCTCATAGTCGGCGCTGTGCTCCGGATACTCGGCCAGAAGGGCCTCATAGGCCTGCCGCCAGATGGGGGAGCCGTTGGGGATGCAGATGTCGCGGCTCCACCGCATGCCATTCTGGTTGCGCCACTCAAAGGAGATGCCGAAGTCCGCGCCGTCGCCGGCCAGGCTGTGGGCGCCGATCTCCCCCTTTTCATAGGCCTCCAGCACGCTCTCCCACAGCGCGCCGGCATGGGAGGTAAGGTCCCAGCCCAGGACTCCGGCGGTGCGCAGGGTATAGCCCTCCGCCTCCAGCGCCCGGACGCCCTCGAAGTGATAGGCACGGCGGGCAAGCTCGGGATCGGAGACCAGCGCTTCGGCAGCCTCGGCAGAGCTGCCGCTGCCGTAGATATAGTAGCGGCGCTGCATTTTGCCCCCGTTCTTCAGGGTGTAGGTGATGCGCACATTGGCGCCCCAATCCGCATCCCAGTAACGGTCCTTCTTTCCCCGGTCCTCCACCGCGCCGCGATGAATCTCAGTGGCAAGGCGGATATATTGCTCCTCGGTGAGCTCCAGCGCGTCAAAGTCGCTGCCGCTGTCGTAGGGATAGACCGGCAGGCCGCCGATCCGAACGCTGGCCACATTCTCCACCGCGGGGATGCGGGTCTCAAACCCGGTGAGGTCCAGGATGAGCACCGCGAAGAGCAGTACAATCACTCCCGCCATGGCCACGGCGCCCTTCCACTTGCGGAAGACCTTGAAGCTCTTGTCCAGCAGCATCTGGGCCGCGAAATAGCCCACCACCGCCCAGAAGACGACGGCGACGCACAGTCCTGCCACATTCAGGGAGAGGATCTCCCGGGTGACCATGCCCAGAGTCAGGCCCGCGCAGAAGGCCACGCCGTACTTGAACACCGGGCGCATCACCGGGACGGCCACCACATCGCCGGCGCTCTCCATCTTGCGGCAGCGGTAGAGCAGCAGGGCGCACACCGCCAGCACCACGCCCACCAGAGCGTAGGCGCCCAGCATCGGCAGGCCCTCAACGGTCACCCGCTCCGGGACATCGTAATTAAGGTTGGGGCCCCACCAGTTTTCATACCGCAAATGCTCCGCCATCATCCACGCAGGGGTGAGGGGTTCGATGACTGCGTTCCGGAAGGTGTCATTCCCCGCAAAGCCGTAGCAGAACTCCCCCATCAGCCACTCCACAATGCTGTAGAGGGTGATGGCCAGGGCGTTGAACACCCCGTAATACACGGGCAGAGCCAGAATGTGGCCGGTGAACTGGCCGATGAACATGGCGAAGGAGTAGAAAAACAGCTCCATGCCGCACAGGGTCCCCAGCCAGAACAGCAGGCTCCCCACGACCAGGCCGCCGCCCAGGGTCTCCACCAGCAAGGTGAGGAGGAAGACCAGCACATTGGGGGCCACCAGCATGGTCAGTCCGGCCAGATAGGTGCTGATAAACTGCCCCTCCCGCCGCACGGGGAGGGCGGCCATGAAGTTGGCCGAACGGGCTGCGTACAGGTGGCTGCACATGGCCATGGCCACCAGCGCGGAGATCCCAACGGCAAAGACCAGGTTCAGACTGTTGGCCAGCTCTCCCAGCTCCGCGGCAAAGCGGATCAGGCTCTGCCCCTGGTGGGTGACTCCCCGCATGGGCAGCACGATGAGCCAGAAGACCAGATTGGCCGCCCACAGGGGCCAGAACCGGGTCAGAGACTTGCGGTAAAGGGTGAGATCAAAGCATGATGTCCCGCACCGCATAGTCCTCACCTCCCATCTCATAGATAAAGATCTCCTCCAGGCTCAGGGGCAGGGTCTCGGCAAAGAGGGGATCATATGCCGCGAAGCGGTTTGTGATCTCCTCCGCGCTCCCCCGGAGGATGTAGGTATACACACGCCCCATATTGGAACGGTGGAGCACCGTGAGGTCCTCCGGCAGCTCCGGAGGCTCCTCGGTCCGGAAGGCGATCTGCAGCTTGACGGTGCCCCCCTGCAGCTCGCTGAGGGACCGCTCCAGCGCCACCTTGCCGTGGCTCAGAAGGCCCACATGGTCACAGACATCCTCCAGCTCCCGGAGGTTGTGGCTGGATACCAGCACCGTGGTGCCGTACTCCGCCACATCCCCCATGAGCAGCGACCAGACCTGCCGGCGCATCACCGGGTCCAGGCCGTCCACCGGCTCATCCAGCAGCAGATAGTCCGGGCGGCAGCACAGAGCCAGCCAGAAGGCGGCCTGCTTCTGCATGCCCTTGGACAGGCGGCGGATGGGGTGGCGCTCGTTCACGGCGGGGAAGGCCTCCTTCAGCTTCTCATACCGCTCCATGTCGAACCTGGGGTAGATCCCCTTGTAAAACCTCATCATGTCCCGGGTGGAAGCGGAACCGAAGTAATACACATCATCGGGTATGACCGCCATGCGGGATTTCACCGCGGGATTTTCGTAAATGGGCTGCCCCTCCAGGGTGATCTCGCCGCTGTCCGGGCGGTACACCCCCGCCAGATGGCGCAGAATGGTGGACTTGCCCGCGCCGTTGGGGCCTACCAGGCCGTAAATGGCCCCCTTGGGCACCGTCATAGTGAGGCCGTCCAGGGCGTAAAAGCCGTCGAAGGACTTCACCACCTCTTTGACTTCGATCATTTGCGCTTCTCCTCCTTTCGCGCGGCACAGTGGGCCGCGATCTCCTCCGGGGTGACCCCCAGCTCCATCAGCTGGTCCGCCAGCGTGTCCAGCTGGGCCAGCAGTGCCTTCTTCCGGTTTTCCCGGATCTCATCCCCGTCGGCGGCAAAGCTGCCCTTGCCGGGGACGGAGTAGACATACCCCTGCTGCTCCAGCGTCTCATAGGCCCGCTGGATGGTGTTGGGGTTGATGGCCAGCTCCGCCGCCAGCTGCCGCACCGAGGGCAGCTTTTCCCCCGGCGCGATGGCGCCCGTCACCAGCAATCGCCGGAGTCCCTCCTGCACCTGCTCGTAGATGGGCCGTCCGTCCCGGTAGTTCAGTTGAAGCATCCTACCCACTCCTTTCCAAACTGTATTAAGCGTGTTAGTACAGTTACACTACCATGTTTTCTCCCCCCTGTCAACAGGAAACTGAAAATTTTCCGTCCCGCCCCATTTTGCAAGGCGCCCGGCCTCCGGTTTCAGAATGTGGCTTTTGTCCAAAAAAGGCAGGAAAAATCGTGCAATCTACTTCAGTTTTTCGGGTTGTTTCCCGTTTTATTCTTTGCTATAATTGGTGTGACCGCTCTGAGAAAGGAAGTCTGCCCATGGATCTGGAAGAAAAGCGCGCCGCTCTGCTCCGCGCCGGCGTTCTGATGATGGACCCCTCCGCCGTCTATGTGGAGGAGAGCGTGGAGGTGGGCGAGGGCACGCTGCTGCTGCCCGGCACCATCCTGCGGGGCAATACCGTCGTCGGCAGGAATTGTGAGCTCGGCCCCAACACCATGCTGGTGGACTGCACCGTGGGCGACCATGTCACCATCAACTCCTCCCAGTGCAATGAGAGCGTCATCGCAGACCACTGCGAGGTCGGCCCCTTTGCCCATCTGCGTCCCCACAGCGTGCTGGAAAAGGGCTCCAAGATCGGCGCTTTCGTTCAGCTCAAAAACTGCAACCTGGGCGAGGGCACCAAAATGGCCCACCTCACCTATGTGGGGGACTCCGATGTGGGCGCGGGGTGCAACTTCGGCTGCGGCACCGTCACCTGCAACTACGACGGCAAGGTAAAGGAGCGCACCAAGATCGGCAGCAATGTGTTCATCGGCTGCCAGACCAAGTTTATCCCCCCTGTCAGCGTGGGCAGCGGCGCCTATATCGCCGCCGGCACCACCATCACCGAGGATATCCCCGAGGATGTGTTCGTCATCGGCCGCTCCCGGGCTACCGTCAAGACCGACTGGCAGGATAAGCGCAAAAAGTGAACCGGCGCGGGCAACGCGCTGCATATAAAGAAGAATATCAAATATACAGAGAGAGGAAGTTTCTGTCATGATTTCACACGGCAAGGATATCAAGATCTTCTCCGGCAGTTCCAACAAGGCGCTGGCTGAGGCCATCTGCAAGGAGATCGGCATCCCTCTGGGCAACTCCGAAGTGGGTACCTTCTCCGACGGCGAGTGCTTCGCCTCCATCTATGAGACCGTCCGCGGCTCCGATGTCTTTGTGATCCAGTCCACCAACACCCCCGTGAACGACAACCTCATGGAGCTGCTGGTCATGATCGACGCCCTGCGCCGCGCCTCCGCCGGCCGGATCACCGCCGTGATCCCCTACTTCGGCTACGCCCGTCAGGACCGCAAGGCCAAGCCCCGCGATCCCATCTCCGCCAAGCTGGTGGCCAACATGATCACCGCCGCCGGCGCTGACCGCGTGCTGACCATGGATCTCCATGCCGCTCAGATCCAGGGCTTCTTTGATATCCCCGTGGACAACCTGCTGGGTTCCCCTGTGTTCGTGGACCACTTCCTGCGCCGCTACGCCGCCGTCCATGACCAGACCATGGTGGTCTCCCCCGACGTGGGCTCCGTGGCCCGCGCCCGCGCCTTCGCCCACAAGCTGGATATGCCCATGGCCATCGTGGACAAGCGCCGCCAGAAGGCCAACTCCTCCGAGGTCATGAACATCATCGGCGATGTGAAGGACAAGCACGTCATCCTGCTGGACGACATGGTGGACACCGGCGGGTCCCTCTGCCACGCCGCCAAGGCTCTGGTGGAGATCGGCGGCGCCAAGTCCGTCACCGCCTGCGCCTCCCACGGCGTCCTCTCCGGCCCCGCCTATGACCGCATCAACGAGTCCGTGCTGGACGAGGTCCTGTTCCTGAACACCATTCAGCCCCGCGCCGACATCGCTGAGATCTGCCCCAAGATCAAGTACCTGTCCGTGGCCCATATGTTCTCCGACGCCATCGAGCGCATCTACGAGGGCCGCTCTGTTTCCAAGCTGTTTACCTAATCCGATTTCCGCTGTTTCAGTGGGGCGAGAGACTCTCTCGCCCCACTCACACTATTTGAGGTATCTGTATGCTGTTTCAAAAGAAAGCGCCTGTGTCCTGGCTGGTGGTGGGCCTGGGCAATCCCGGCGAAAAATATGAGCAGACCCGCCACAATGTGGGGTTCATGACGGTGGACGAGCTGGCCGACCGGGGCAATTTCCCCGTCCAGCGCCTGAAGTTCCACGCCCTCACCAACACCGTGGTCATCGGCGGGCAGGGCGTGCTCATCATGAAGCCCAACACCTTTATGAACCTGTCCGGCGAGGCGGTGGGCGAGGCCGCCCGGTTCTACAAGCTCCCCGCCGAGCGTGTGCTGGTCATCTCCGACGATGTGGACCTCCCCGTGGGCAAGCTGCGCATCCGCAAAAGCGGCTCCGCCGGCGGTCACAACGGGCTGAAGAGCATCATCCAGCACCTGGGCAGCGACCGGTTCCCCCGGCTGAAGATCGGCGTGGGGGGCAAGCCCCATCCCGACTACGACATGGCAGACTGGGTGCTGGGCAAATTCCAGGGCGAGGACAAAAAGGCCATGGACGCCGCCGTCAAGCGGGCCGCCGACGCGGTGGAGTGCCTGCTGCGCCACGGCGCGGACAAGGCGATGAATCAGTTTAACTGAAGCGACACGGCGCCCCCGTGGGAGACAACACCGTAAATCATTTTCTCGAGGTCATTATGAAGCAACTGCTGAACATTTTAGACGAGGTGCCGGAATTCGGCCAGCTGCTGGCCAATCTGGAAAACGGCCGGTCGCCGGTGGCGGTGTCCGGCCTTTCCCCCGTGCACCGGGCGCACTTCGCCGCCGGGCTGGGTCTGCGCACCCAGCGGCCGGTGGTGCTGGTCTGCGCCGATGAGAGCGAGGCCGTCCGCCTGGGCGAGGACTACACCGCCTTCACCGGCATTCAGCCTCTGCTCATCACCGGGCGGGAATTTCTGTTCCACGACGGCGCCACCGCCTCCCGCCAGTGGGAGCATCGCCGTCTGGCCGCCTTCCACCGCATGACCACCGAGGATGTTCCCCTGATCGTGGCCACCATCGAGGGCCTCCTGCAGCGCACCCTCCCCCCGGAGGAGCTGGAGCGCCATGTGATCACGCTGGACCACAAGGGCCGCTACGACCTCATAGAGCTGACCGAACGCCTCGCCGCCCTGGGCTACTCCCGGTGCGAGCAGGTGGAGGGCGTGGGGCAGTTCGCCCTGCGCGGCGGCATTCTGGACGTCTTTTCCCCCGCTCAGGACTACCCCGTCCGGGTGGAGTTCTGGGACGAGGACGTGGACTCCATGGGCCTGTTCGATGTGTCCTCCCAGCGCCGGGTGGCCCAGGTAAACCGGGCCGTGTTCCTCCCGGTGAGCGAGGTGCTCCCCGTCTTTCACGAGGGCACCTGGGAGCGGCCGGGCGACCGGCTGCTGCCCACCCGCTATGACCGCCTCGCCACCGCCGCCCACTTCCTCCCCCCCGACGCCCTCATTTGCTTCTCCGAGTCCGGCCGGGTGGCCGAACGGGGCAAAAACTGGCTGTGGCAGCTGGGGGAGGATGTGAAGGCCCTCATCGAAACGGAAAAGATCCAGGGCAAACAGGCCGTTTTTGCCGCGGGAATGGACGATCTCATGGCGTTTCTGTCCGACTTTGCCCTGTGCTTCCTGGACTCCTTCGCCACCTCCTCCACCCCCCTGCCCCCCCGGGCCATCCTCACGGTGCAGGCCCGGCAGCTCTCCTGCTTCGGCATCAGTCTGGACACCGCGCTGGCCGACCTCACCCACTATCAGAACGCCGGCGCCGGCGCCATCGTGCTGGTGGGCAGCGAGCAGCGGGCCCTCAATCTCCAGGCCATGCTCCGGGACCACAAGGTCCGCTCCGCCGTGGACTTCCAGCTCCATGAGCTGCCCAAGCCCGGCGGCATCACCATCGCCGTGGGCGGACTCACCGCGGGCTTTGACTATGTGGGCTGCCCCTGGGCGGTGCTCACCGAGGGGCAGAGCGAACCGCGGAAAAAGGGCAAGCGGCTCAAACACGCCGCCGACCGGCGAAAGATGGACTCCTTCACCGACCTGTCCCCCGGCGATCTGGTGGTGCACGAGCACCACGGCATCGGCCGGTTCGTGGGGCTGGTGAAAATGCAGGTGGACGGGGTCCAGAAGGACTATATCAAGCTGGCCTATGCCGGCACCGACACCCTCTACCTCCCCGCCACCCAGCTGGACTCCATCTCCAAATACATCGGCGGCGGCGAGGACAACGAGAACAAAAAGCTGTCCAAGCTGGGGGGCGGCGACTGGGAACGGGCCAAAAAGCGCACCAAAGCCGCTGTGAAGGACCTGGCCAAGGGCCTCATCCAGCTCTATGCCCAGCGCCAGCGCCAGCCGGGCTACGCCTTCTCCCCCGACTCCCCCTGGCAGCGGGAATTCGAGGATGACTTCCCCTATCAGGAAACGGAAGACCAGCTGCGCTCCGTGGCGGAGATCAAGCGAGACATGGAGACCCCCCGGCCCATGGACCGCCTGCTCTGCGGCGATGTGGGCTACGGCAAGACCGAGGTGGCCCTCCGGGCCATCATGAAGTGCGTGCTGGACGGCAAACAGGCCGCCATTCTGGTGCCCACCACCGTTCTGGCCCGCCAGCACTACCTCACCGCCAGGAGCCGCTTTGCCAAATACCCCGTGGAGATCGATGTGGTCTCCCGCTTCCGCACCCCCGCCCAGATCAAATCTGCCCTGGCCGGCGTGGCCGACGGCAGCGTGGATGTGCTCATCGGCACCCACCGCCTGCTGCAGAAGGACGTTCAGTTCAAGGATCTGGGCCTGCTGGTGGTGGACGAGGAGCAGCGCTTCGGCGTCACCCACAAGGAGCGGCTCAAGGAGATCACCAAACAGGTGGATGTGCTCACCCTCTCCGCCACGCCCATCCCCCGCACCCTCAACATGGCCCTGTCGGGCATCCGGGATATGTCCGCCATCGAGGAGCCTCCCGCCGAGCGCCAGCCGGTGCAGACCTATGTGATGGAGCACAACTGGTCGGTGCTGGCGGATGCCATGCGCCGGGAGCTGGAGCGGGGCGGACAGATCTACTACCTCCACAACCGGGTGGACACCATCGAGCGCACCGCCGCGCGCATCAAGGAGATGCTGGGCGAACACGTGGAGGTGGCGGTGGGCCACGGCAAAATGAGCCAGGATGAGCTGTCCGATGTGATGACCCGGATGAGCGACGGCGATGTGGATGTGCTGGTGTGCACCACCATCATCGAGACCGGCATCGACATCGCCAACGTGAACACCCTCATCATCGAGGACGCGGACAAGATGGGCCTTGCCCAGCTCCACCAGATTCGGGGACGGGTGGGCCGCTCTCCCCGGAGAGCCTACGCCTACCTCACCTACCGCACCGGAAAGGTGCTCACCGACATCGCCGCCAAGCGCCTTGGCGCCATCCGGGAGTACGCGGAGTTCGGCTCCGGCTTCAAGATCGCCATGCGCGATCTGGAGATCCGCGGCGCGGGCAACCTGCTGGGTCCCGAGCAGTCGGGCTTTCTCATGAGCGTGGGCTATGACCTCTACCTTAAGCTGCTGGAGGACGCGGTGCTGGAGGAAAAGGGCGAAAAGCCCGCCCGCCTGCCCGAGTGTACCGCCGACCTCAACGTCTCCGCCGCCATCCCCGACCGCTATGTCCCCTCTGCCGAGCAGCGGATGGATCTCTACCGCCGCATCGCCCGCATCCGCACCGCCGAGGACGCCGACGACATGACCGACGAGCTCATCGACCGCTTCGGCGATCCCCCCAGGCCGGTGAACAACCTCATCTCCGTGGCCCTCCTCCGCGCCCAGGCCGCCCGGTGCGGCATCACCGACATCAGCCAGAAGGACGCCAATGTGTCCCTCACCCTCACCCAGGTGGATCTGGAGCTCATTTCCACCCTGGCGGGCAGCTTCGCCGGGCGGCTGCTCTTCTCCCCCGGCAGCAAGCCCTCCCTCACCATCCGCCTGAAGAAGGGGGAGGACCCCCTGCGCATGGCGGACAGCGTGGTGAGCCGCTATCACGCCCTCCTGCAGGAGAAAGAGGCCAAAAAGGCAAACGATTTGTAAACAATGCCCCGTCAGCGTTGCCTTTTCCCTCCCGCCATGCTACAATCCCAAGTGCATTTTTAATCCGGATTGGAGATATTACCATGAAAAAGCGTCTGATCGCCCTGCTGCTGTGCGCCGCCATGAGCCTCTCTCTGGCCGCCTGCGGCAAAACCTCCGCAGAGCCCTCCGCCTCTGACGAGCCCTCCGCCTCCCCCTCCCAGGAGATCGTGGCGGATCTGAGCCAGGACATCCTCACCTTTGCCGCCGGCGACTTCGCCAAGCAGACCGATGTCATGACCATCGGCGGCAAGAGCATCTCCACCCCCATGTTCCTCTACTGGGTGGCTCTCAGCTGCAACTTCTTTGAGATGCAGTACTATTACTACGGCCTGACCCTGGCGGATTACGCCGACTACATTCTGCAGGACGCCTGCTCCGTGGCGGCATACTACACCATACTGGGCGAAAAGGCCAATGAGCTGGGCTGCCCCCTCACCGACGAGCAGTGGGCCAGTCTCCGGGAGGAGATGGAGCTGGACGATCAGACCGTCCAGCAGCAGCGCATGGATCTGTTCGGCCTCAACGAGGAGGAGCTGCTGTATGTCTACTCCCTGGACCAGCTCTACCAAAATCTGATGAGCACCCTCTACCCCACCGTGTCCGATGAGGAGCTGAACAACTACGCCTATCAGGCCAAGCACATCCTTATCAAGATCTACGACACCGACGCCGACCCCATCACCAGGGAGGACGGCACCCACGGCTACCCCCTGCTGGACGAGGCCACCGTGGCGGAAAAGACCGCCCTGGCCAACGACATCCTCAGCCAGCTCAGGCAGGCGCAGAAGGACGGCAACCTGGAGGAGGTCTTTGACCGCCTGATGAACGAGTATTCCGAGGACGGGCGCACCGAGGACGGCGCCCTCGCCGCCCCCGACGGCTATACCACCACCCGCGGTCAGATGGTGGCCGAATTTGAGCAGGCCGCCCTGGCTCTGGAGCCCGGCGAGATCTCCGAGCTGGTGGAGACCGTGTACGGCTACCACATCATCCTCCGCGGGGAGCTGGAAAATCCCGAGGAGTACCGGGAGAGCTACCCCAGCTATATGCTGGACAAAGACATGAACGCCTGGGTGACGCAGGCCGGCGTCGAGACCTCCGACGCGCTGAAGGACCTCAACGCCGCCGATTTCTACGCCCGCCTGGTGGCATGGCAAAAAGCCTATGCCGATGCCAACGGCCTCAACGACGAGGGCTGAGGCCACAAACACTTCCGCACACCCCTGTCCGGCGGAGCTGCTCCGCCGGAC
>JAQXJQ010000145.1 GCA_029009035.1 Oscillospiraceae bacterium
CAATGAGCGAAGAAATTATGGAAATTGAACAGTCCTTTGCAGAGATGCTGGAGGAGTCGTTCAAAACTTTGAATACGGGGGATAAGGTCACTGGTACTGTCGTTGCCATCACTCCGACCGAGGTTCAGGTCGAGCTTGGCAACAAGTATCCCGGCTATATTGCCATCGACGAGCTGAGCGACGATCCCACCGTCAAGGTTGAGGACATTGCCAAGGTCGGCGAGGAGATCGAGTGCTACGTCATGCTGGTCAGCGATCGCGACTGCCTGGTCAAGCTGTCCAAGAAGCGTCTGGACGCCGCCAAGAACTGGGAGACCATCGAGAACGCCGTGGAGAGCAAGGAAGTCCTCACCGGTGTCATCACCGACGAGAACAAGGGCGGCCTGGTGGCCAATGTCAAGGGCATCCGTGTGTTCATCCCCGCCTCTCAGTCCGGCCAGCCCCGTGGCGCCGACCTGAGCTCCATGGTCAAGAGCACCGTTCAGCTGCGCATCACCGAGGTCAACCGTGCCCGCCGCCGCGTGGTGGGTTCCATCCGTGCTGTGGCTTCCGAGGCCCGTGCCGCTGCCGCCGCCGCCGTTTGGGAGGGCATCGAGGTCGGCAAGCACTATGCCGGTACCGTGAAGAGCCTGACCTCTTACGGCGCGTTTGTTGACATCGGCGGCGTGGACGGCATGGTCCATATCTCCGAGCTGTCCTGGTCCCGCATCAAGAACCCCGCCGAGGTCGTCTCCGTGGGTGATCCCGTGGATGTGTACGTCATCTCCTTCGACCCCGAGAAGAAGAAGATCTCTCTGGGCATGAAGGATCACGCCCAGGAGCCCTGGACCGTGTTCACCACCCAGTACAGCGTGGGCGACGTTGCCAACGTCAAGGTCGTCAAGCTGATGACCTTCGGCGCCTTTGCCGAGATCGTGCCCGGCGTGGACGGCCTGATCCACATCTCCCAGATCGCCGATCACCGCGTGGAGAAGCCCGGTGATGTTCTGAGCGAGGGCCAGAAGGTCGACGCCAAGATCATCGCCATCGATGAGGAGAACAAGAAGGTCTCCCTGTCCATCCGCGCTCTGCTGGAGCCCGTGGCTTCCGCTGAGGAAGAGGCTCCCGTGGAGGAGTGATCTCCCGTTAAACTTCAAGAGGCTGCCGCGTTGCGGCAGCCTCTGTTTGTTCAAAGGTGATATTGATGAATCCCGATGTTGTCATTACATCCTGCGCAGACTACTCCGAGGCGGAGGCTTGCGCCGCGCTGGAGCGTGTTCTGGCTCCCCTTGGCGGCCTCGAGTGGGTCAAGCCCGGTATGCGCATCGCCATCAAGGCCAATCTGGTGACCTTTATGAAGCCGGAAGGGGCAGCTACGACCCATCCCGGCCTGCTGTGCGCTCTGGTGCGTATGCTGACGGCCCGCGGTGCGCAGGCGGTGGTAGGCGACAGCCCCGGAGGGCTATACAACGCCGCCTTTGTGAACCGGGTCTATGCCGCCACCGGCATGAAAGCGGTGGAGGCGGCGGGAGGCAGCCTCAACCGAAATTTTGGGGAACGGGATGTGGAGTATCCGGAGGCTGTGGTATGCCGCAGCTTTCGTTATACCGCGTGGCTGGACGAAGCGGACGCCATTATTGACTTCTGCAAGCTCAAGACCCACGGTATGATGGCGCTGAGCTGCGCCGCCAAAAATATGTTCGGTGTGATCCCCGGCACCATGAAGCCGGAGTACCATTTCCGCTATCCCGATCCCAGGGACTTTGCCCGGATGATCGTGGACCTGGACGAGTTTTGTAAGCCCGTGCTCTCCATCGTGGACGCGGTGGAGTGTATGGAGGGCAACGGACCCACCGGCGGAACGCCCCGGTATATGGGCGCGCTGATCGCCGGCGAAAACCCCCATAAGGTGGATCTGTTCTGCGCCCGGCTCATCGGATTGAGGCGGGAGGAGGTGCCCACCCTGGAGGCCGCTCTGGAGCGCGGCCTCATTCCGGAGAGTGCGGACAGCCTTACCGTGGTCGGTGAAGCTGGGACATTTTCCATCCCGGATTTCAAGCGGATCGAGACGGGGAACAGCCACCTGTTTAAGGGCGACGGTAAGCATCTGGGTTACAAACTGTTTGGCACGGTGCTGGACAAGCTGCTGTCACAAAAGCCGATGCTGAAGCCGGCGGACTGTGTGGGCTGCGGTGCCTGCGCCAATATTTGCCCGGCCAAGGCCATTGATATGGGCAGCGGAAAGCCGGATATCGACCGAAAAAAGTGCATCCGTTGCTTCTGCTGTCAGGAGTTCTGCCCCAAAAGCGCCATGGTGGTGCACCGTACCGCGGTGGCAAGGCTTTTGAACCGAGATAAGAAATGAGGTGAGCGCAGATGGATCAAAGTAATATTCTTTCCAGGGTGGACCACACCCTGCTGCAGCAGACTGCCACATGGAGGGAGATCAAAACGATTTGCGATGACGCGGTTTCCTTTGGCTGCGCCAGCGTGTGCATCCCTGCTTCCTATGTGAAGCAGGCCGCGGAGTATCTTGAAGGAAAGATGGCGGTCTGCACCGTGATCGGGTTTCCCAACGGCTACTCCACCACCGCGGTCAAGGTGTTCGAGACCGGGGACGCCATCAAAAACGGCGCCGATGAGATCGACATGGTCATCAATATCGGCTGGGTCAAGGATGGCCGCTGGGACGATGTGGCCGCGGAGATCTCTGCGGTAAAGGCCGCCTGCGGGGAGCGTGTTTTGAAGGTCATCATCGAGACCTGCCTGCTCACCAATGAGGAGAAGATAAAAATGTGCCAGATCGTCTCCCGGAGCGGTGCGGACTACATCAAGACCTCCACGGGATTTTCCACCGGTGGCGCCACCCGGGAGGATGTGGCTCTCTTCAGGGCCAATGTGGCACCCCATGTGAAGATCAAGGCGGCCGGCGGCATTTCCAGCCTGCAGGACGCGGAGGATTTTCTGGCTCTGGGGGCTGACCGCCTGGGTACCAGCCGCATCGTAAAGATCGTCAAAGCTCAACAGGGTTAAAAAACAAGAGCAAAGCGGGCACATCCGCTTTGCTCTTGTTTTTTACTCATTTTCTTCTGCCTCTTCTGCCAGAAGTACGCCAAGAATTCCGTTGTAGATCCGCCCGGGGTGGTCGGAAAAGCGCCGGGCAATGTCTTTGCCGTCCTCCTCACTGCCTGCCAGCAGGGAGAGGGAGAAGATGCTGCCCTGGTCATCATCCAGCCGCAGCTTGACGATCACATTGCCGCCCCCTATGGGGATGATCTCGCTTTGCACCTGTGCCTTGCGCTTCAGTGCGGCGTTGAGGGGGGCGAGACGCTGGTCGCAGCGCTTCCGGATCACGGGGGAGAGGCTGCTCTCCAGATCCAGGCTCAGCTTGCGGCCCTTTTCCGTGGCGATATAAAACTCATCCTTCTTCTCCGCATGGCCGTTTTCCAACAGTTCCGCCACGCCTTCCGCATAGAGGAAATAGTCCACACCGTCATCGCACATAACGAGATCTGTGAGCGTACTGAAGTCAATGGGCGCCGCCACATGGGCCAGCACATAGAGGGTGAGCATCTTGATATCCAGCTTCCCCTGAATAAAACCGATTCGTGCCAAGCCGATCCCTCCTTTGCAACAGCTTTTGCGTATCTATTATATCAAAAAAAGCTGGATTTACAAGGCCAAAGTGTGAAATGCTCTTCGGGCCACCAGCGCCCGGTATAGATGGGACAAAAACGCCCAGGTGGCACGGTCCAGATTACCCGTCACATCCAGCCCGGTCAGCTGCTGGATGACGCGTAAATTCCGCCGGGTCGCATCCGAATTGCGCCCATTCACCTCCGTGCGTTCCAGATTGACGATCTCGGGGAGCAGGGAATTGAGCATGACCTGAACGATAAATACCTCCGGCGAGCTTTCCTGCCCGGAGACATTGTGGCTGCCGCCGGCGAATACGCTGAGCAGTGGGGGAATGTCAGACTGCAGCAGGTTGAGGTAGTAGGCTGCTGTGATGGCGTCCCAGGTGCGCTGGTTCACCACGCCTGTGACCGGCAGGCCCAGATCCCGCTGAAAGACCATCACCGCCTCCAGAGTCAGCTCGTCAAACAAACCGCTCTCCGCCAAACGGGGGAGGTTGGAGTTGGTCCTGGCCAGCCGATCCAGCATGTGCTGCAAGCTTTGAATGGGATTCATTATGCCTCACTCCTTTCATCCGAACCGCCGTATCGTAGGTCGTAGCCCGGGAACTGTCCCGAAAGCAGGTTTTGGCGGATGCTCTCCGCCGCGGTGGGCAGACGGATGCCCTGTTCCTGCTCCAGTGCCTCGGCCGCTGCCAGATAATCCTGATACAGCGCCCGCCATGTGGCCTGATCCACCCGTCCGGTGGGTTCGAGACCGAAATACCGCTGGGCGGCAATGACTGCCTGCCTGGTGGCGGGACCGAAGATCCCATCGATCTGAAGTCGGGGGAACTCGTTGTTCACCTGGCTGATGATGGAAATAAAATACTGCAAGCCCGACACCTCGATCCCGCGGCTGCCCTCCTGCAGCACCGTGGAGTTGGCTGTCGGCTTCACCTGATAGAAGCGCTGGCCCTCGCTGATCAGCTCCGACAGGTCGGTCACCCCCACATAGAGGAAGACCAGTTTATACCAGGTGCCTTTTCCCACCACGCCGTCCGGAGTCAGGCCAAAAATGCTCTGGAACTTCCGCACGGCATTCTCCGTCTGTGGGCCGAAAATGCCGTCTACCGGGGTGATGCGGGGGATGGCGGGGTAGTCCTGCCCGATGCGGTTGAGCATGACCTGCAGGATGGTGACATAGTCTCCGCTGGAGCCCAGACGCAGAGGATAACCGGGATAGGAGCTTTGGATGTCCTGTATGGGGGCATTGGTGACGATCTCGATGTCGTCCCCGTAATAGTGCCGCAGGATATCTATGCTGTTGTAACCCTGACGGGCCAGATCCTCGCTGCCCCATTGGGACAATCCCTCGCAGGTGACGGTAGTACCGTTGCAGAAGCGGGCTGACAGGGGCTCCACTGTGCCCTTGCGCCGGATATAGGAGTCAAACAGCTCATCCACCAGCGCATCAATGTTCTCAAATGTGCTGCGTCCGCGGATAAACTTCTGGTCTGTGGCGGTGGAACTGGTAATGTCGAAATCATACCCGCGGCTGCGGTAATACTCGGTATAGACCCGATTGAGGGCAAAGGAGATCTGCGCCAGAATGTTTGCCCGCAGAGCAGACTCGTTCCATGTGGGGTAGACCTCGCTTGAGGCCACATTTTTGATGTAATCGGGAAAGGTCACCGCGACATTCTCGGCGGGTTGATTGGCAGGCCCGAGGTGGACGGTGATATAGCGGGGGATATAAGGCGTGACGACAGGCATCTGACCCCTCCTTACAGCGGCTGTGGCGTAACGGTGGTGAGATCGCTCTCCGTACGCCCTTCGTCAGACAAAGGGAGCATGGGCACATCCTGTACCGTCTCCACGCCCGGGAAGATCTGCAGGTCGTGAAAAACCGCCAGCTGATACCCGGGGTGATCCACCACCAGATTGTACCTGTAAAACGGAGCGCTGCCGTTTCCCGGCGTCAGGCTGCCGGATTCCGCCGGCGCGACAAGGGTAATGGGGCCTGCCACACCGCTCTCATCGGTCAGTCGCGTGGCCAGCAGCCGCTGCCGTCCGTCGTTCTCCGTCAGGGACACGATCACCACGGCGTTGGAGATGGGCAGCTGTGCTCTGGAGAGAAAGACCCGAACAAGTAAGGTTCCTGTTTGTTCCATAGAATTCGCCTCCTTATCAAATCATTCTATGCCCCGCGCCCGAAGTTATTTCCTGTTTCTTTGTTAAAAAGTTTGACAAGTATTGGATGATAGTATAGAATAAAAGCAATATCAAAGTAAGGATGTAGGCTTACATGAAAAAAGATAAAATTTCTTCTGCGGTAATCCGCCGCCTGCCGCGCTATTTTCGCTATCTGAACGACTTATATCACAACGGCATCGTCCGCGTGTCCTCTGAAACGCTGGCCCGCTCCATGGGACTGACTGCCTCCCAGATCAGACAGGATCTCTCCTGTTTCGGCGGTTTCGGTCAGCAGGGTTACGGCTACAATGTGGAGCGCCTGCGGGATGAAGTGGCCGCCATTTTGGGCATGAACAACAACCACACCATCATCATTCTGGGCGCGGGCAATCTGGGTCGTGCGCTCATCGAAAATTTCCCCTTCCGCTCCAGTGGATTCCGGTTGACTGCCGCGTTTGACATTGACCCTGTGCTGGTGGGTACCAGACTGGGCGGTGTACCCGTCTACCATGTGGATATGCTGCAGAGCTATATCGCGGAGCACAAGACTGATGTGGCGGTGCTGACCGTTCCCGCCTCCGTGGCCAAAAGCTCCGCGGCACTGCTTATGGATTGCGGCATCGAGGGGCTTTGGAATTTCACCAATGTGGAAATTCCAAAGAACGGGCATGAAAATGTCCGCATTGAAAATGTACACTTTGCAGACAGTTTATTGACCCTGAGCTACATGATCTCTGAGGAAAAATTATGAAAAAGCATCTTACCACCCTTTCGCTGTGCGTTTTTACATTGCTGTGTGTCACCCTGTCTGCCTTTGGCAGCGCGTCCCAGAACAACACGGTACTGACAAAGAGTTATCTTGAGGGCACCTATTGGCGGGAACTGCAGGGGATCGTCTCCGAGCGGGCCGCAGCCTCCGTTGGCAATCTGGCGGCTCCCGCTTTGAAGCGGTTGGAGGAGCTGGGCCGTTCCTATGTGACCGCCCTTGTTCCCGAAGATAACGGCGGCGCAAGCTGGCTCACCGCTTCCGGTTATGTGAAGCAGGGGGGAGAGACCGGCGACAGCATCACGCTGGCTGCCGGTTCCGGCATCGTTTGGCAGTCCGGTTCCGCCGCCGTAACCGGAAAGCTCATTGACCTCACTGACGCAAGGGAGCTGACCGGCGGCGCGTTGACAGAGAACCACCGCTATGTGGCCGCTGAGGAGAGCGTCATCACGGTGAGCAGCCGTGTTGCTTACTGGTCGGCGGAAGGCCGCTGGCAAACCACATCTGACGGCGTTGATGAGAGCAAACTGGTCTTCATTGATATTCCCACCGGGATCTGGTATGAGGAGCCTGTTTATTTCGCGGTGGACAAGGGCCTGTTTATCGGCGTGGATAACACGCCGGGCAGGTGCCTGTTTGGTCCGCTGGGCAACATCAATCGGTGCCAGATGGCTACACTTCTCTATCGGATGCATGGGAGTCCTGAGGTGAGCTACCGTCCTGTCTATTCCGATGTACCGGATGGGCAATTTTACTCCGTTCCCTGCGTCTGGGCCGGGGACAACGGCATTACCCAGGGCGTGGTCGAGGGCAGCGTCTTCGAGCCGATCAAACCCCTGAGCCGTCAGGAAGTGGTCGCCATGCTCTATCACTACGCCGCTTTTGTCGGGTATGACACCTCTGCCAGAACGGATCTTACCGTTTATCCCGATCATACCAAGGTGGGGCAGCAGTTCTATGACGCCATGTCGTGGGCGGTTTCCACCGGAATCGTATTGGGCGGTGACGGGAAGTTGGGCCCCGAGGATGACACAAACCGGGCACAGGTTGCGGCTATTCTCCAGAGATACTACAAATATGTGGTAAAATGATCGAAAAACGGAACATATCGTGAAATTCAGCCCCGAAAACCCGGGGCTGAATTTTTTGAAATTTCTTGAAAAAAGGACTTGCATTTTCTGAAAACCTGTGGTATATTAACTAAGCTGTTTCGAGAACAGTATGCGGCTGTAGCTCAGCTGGATAGAGTGTTTGGCTACGAACCAAAAGGTCGGGGGTTCGAAGCCCTTCAGCCGTACCACGAAAAAAGCACCCGTAAGGGTGCTTTTTTCAGTTAAAACCGTCC
>JAQXJQ010000146.1 GCA_029009035.1 Oscillospiraceae bacterium
ATCAGCACGGTGAAGATCTCGTCGGCGGCCACGGCGTCGTCCAGCGTGATGCGGCGCAGCGTCCGCTTTTCCGGATCCATGGTGGTTTCCCACAGCTCGTGGGGGTTCATCTCGCCCAAGCCCTTGAAGCGGGAGATGTCCACCTTCACGTTGGGGTTGCCTCCCCGCATCTCGGCGGAGATGGCATCGCGCTCGGCGTCGGAGAAGGCCACCCGGGTGGTCTTTCCCCGGGTCAGCTTGTAAAGCGGCGGCACGGCGGAATAGACGTAGCCCTGCTCGATCAGCGGCCGCATGAAGCGGAAGAAGAAGGTCAGCAGCAGCGTGCGGATGTGGGAGCCGTCCACGTCGGCATCCGCCATGATGATGATCTTGTGATAGCGGAGCTTGGACGCGTCGAACTCCTGCCCGATGCCGGCGCCCAGCGCCACAATGACAGGCTGGAGCTTATCGTTGCCGTAGACCTTGTCCGCCCGGGCTTTTTCCACATTCAGCATCTTACCCCACAGCGGCAAAATGGCCTGGAAGCGGGAGTCGCGCCCCTGGGTGGCGCTGCCGCCTGCGGAGTCGCCCTCCACGATGTAGAGCTCGGTGAGGGACGCATCCCGCTCGTTGCAGTCCCGCAGCTTGTCGGGCATCTGGCCGGACTCCAGCCCGGTCTTGCGGCGGACGGTCTCTCTTGCCTTGCGGGCGGCCTCCCGGGCGCGGGCGGCGGTGGTGGCCTTTTCGATGATGGTCTTGCCCACAGCCGGATTTTCCTCCAGGAACTGCTCCAGCTTGTCGGATACGATGTTGTTCACCAGGGTGCGGATCTCGCTGTTGCCCAGCTTGGCCTTGGTCTGGCCCTCAAACTGGGCCTCGGTGAGCTTCACGGAGATGACGCAGGTGAGACCCTCCCGGCAGTCCTCACCGGAGACCTTCTCATCGTCCTTCAGCAGCTTTTTCTGTCTGCCGTAGTTGTTCAAAACGGTGGTGAGGGCCCGCTTGAAGCCCTCCTCATGCATACCGCCCTCGGGGGTGTGCACGTTGTTGGCGAAGGAGACGATGACCTCGTTGTAGCCGTCGTTGTACTGCATGGCAAGCTCGGCCATGGCGTCGTCCTTGGCGCCGGAAATATAGATGACCTCGTTGTGCACGGGGGTCTTGTTCTGGTTGATGAAGGAGACGAACTCCCGGATGCCGCCCTCGTAGCACAGGTCCTCCTCCTGCTCCTTGCCCTCCCGGCGGTCGGCCATGAGGATGCGCACGCCGGCATTGAGGAAGGCCTGCTCCCGCATACGGGTACGGAGGATCTCATAGTCATAGACGGTGTCGTCAAACATCTCCGGGTCGGGCTTGAAGGTGACCTCGGTGCCGGTGTGGTCGGTGGAGCCCACCACGGTCATTTCCTGGGTGATGGCGCCCCGGGCAAACTTCATCTCGTAGATATTGCCGTTTTTGTGCACCCGCACCTGGAGCCACTCGGACAGGGCGTTGACCACCGACGCGCCCACGCCGTGGAGGCCGCCGGACACCTTGTATCCGCCGCCGCCGAACTTGCCGCCGGCATGGAGCACGGTGTACACCACCTCCAGCGCCGGACGGCCGGTCTGCTGCTGGATGTCCACGGGGATGCCGCGGCCGTTGTCGGTGACCCGGATCACATCGCCGGGGAGGATCTCCACGGTGATCTTGTCGCAGTAGCCGGCCAGGGCCTCGTCGATGGCGTTGTCCACGATCTCATACACCAGATGGTGAAGACCGGAGGAGGAGGTGGAGCCGATATACATACCGGGGCGCTTGCGCACCGCCTCCAGACCCTCCAGCACCTGAATTTCAGATGCGCCGTACTCATGCTCCACCAGGGTGGAGCTCAGTTCTTTTTCTGCAGACATAAGGAACCTCCTAAAAAGGACTTGCAAAAATCAAATGCTGTCAAAGCTGCCGCCGCTCTGGCTGCGCCGGATGAGGGCGGCGGAATTGAGGGATGTGGTATATACCGTGGCGGGCTGGCCGATCTTCTGGCAGAGCACGAAGGCCCGGGGCAGATCGTCGCCCACCTCCATCACCAGCCCCTCCTCCTCCGCCTTTTCCAGAAACAGGCGGGTGCGGAAGGACCAGCTGGTGTTATCCATATCGAAAATGCCGATGACCGACTCGCTGGGGATCATCACCGACTGACCCAAATGAAGATACATGACCTGCTCCTTTCTCACACGAGCGTCCCGTTTTTGATGTGAAACACTCTGCCCCGGCGGAGCAAGGCCAGCTTCTCCTCCTCGCAGCAGGTGATGAACACCTGTCCGGAGGTGATGCGGTTGAGGACGAACTCCTGCCGCCTGGCGTCCAGCTCGGAGAGCACGTCGTCCAGCAGCAGCACCGGCCACTCCCCGGTGTCCTGGTAAAAGATATCCCGGGCCGCCATCTTCAGGGCCAGGGCCGCCGTTCTGGTCTGACCCTGGGAGGCGAAGAGCTTGGCGGGGTTGCCGTCAATTTCCACGGCGATGTCATCCTTGTGAGGGCCGGAGAGGCACTGGCGGACAGCGATCTCCGCCGCGCGGTGGGCCTCCTGATGCTCCAGCAGTTGGGGCAGCAGCTCCTTGGGCTGGGCCTCCGGGTCGGTGACGGTGGACACCGTCTCATACCGCAGGGAGAGCTTCTCCCGCCCGCCGGAGCAGTCGGCGTGGATGGGGGGAGCCACCTCCCGCAGTCTCTTGATAAAGTGGGCGCGGTAGTGGATGAGGATGGCGCCGCACTGGGCCATCCGGAGGGAGAAGTCATCCAGGGCGTCCAGCAGGGAGGGCTTCTCCTCGCTGTCCTTCAAAATGCGGGTCTTGTGCTCATGCAGGCGTTTGTATTCCGCCAGCGCCGCGGCATAGCGGGGCCGAAGCTGGCAGATGCAGTCGTCCAGAAACCGGCGCCGCACCGCCGCCCCCTCCTTGATGAGGTACAGGTCCTCCGGGCAGAACAGCACGGTATTCAGAAGGCCGGACAGCTCCTCCGCGGTCTTGAGGCGTACGCCGTTGGAGAAGAGCTGACGGCGTGTGCCCCGGAAGAGGTTGGCCTCCAAGGTGTAGTCCCGCTGCCGTGAGAATACCTCCCCCTTGAGAAAGGCGGAGTCCACCCCAAACTGGATCAGCTCCCGGTCATAGCGGGCGCGGTGGGAGGAGGCGGAGGAGAGATAGGCCACCGCTTCCAGCAGATTGGTCTTTCCCTGGGCGTTGTCTCCGGTGATCACATTGACGCCCGGGTGAAAGTCGCACTCCAGATGGGTGTAATTCCGGAAAAAATCCGCCTCAAATCGCTTGACGATCATTCCACGATGAGGGCGATGTCGCCCAGCTCCACCCGGTCACCGGGGCGGAGCTTCTTGCCCCGCATGGTGCAGACCTCGCCGTTGACCGTCACAAGGCCGTCCTGAATGACGGTCTTGGCCTCGCCGCCGGTGGCCACCACGGCGGCAAACTTCAAAATGGCTTCGAGCTTGATAAACTCGGTGGTGATCTTCACTCTCTCTTCTTTCATGATAACACCTCACGCAGTGGGCAAACGGACAGGAAGCACCATATAGAGGAAGTTGTCCTTTCCTTCCTCGGTGGGGAGGATGAGGCAGGGGGAGG
>JAQXJQ010000147.1 GCA_029009035.1 Oscillospiraceae bacterium
CCCACCGCCATGCGGTTCTTGTCAAGGATCTTCTTCTTGTCCACGATGCCCACGGCGAAGCCAGCCAGGTCGTAGTCCTCCACAGGCATCAGGCCCGGATGCTCGGCGGTCTCGCCGCCGATGAGCGCGCAGCCGGACTGCACGCAGCCCTCTGCCACACCGGAAACGATCTGCGCGATCTTCTCCGGCACGTTCTTGCCGCAGGCGATGTAATCGAGGAAGAACAGCGGCTTCGCGCCCACGCAGATGATGTCGTTGACGCACATGGCCACGGCGTCGATGCCGATGGTGTCATGCTTGTCCATGAGAATGGCCAGCTTCACCTTGGTGCCGCAGCCGTCGGTGCCGGAGACCAGCACAGGCTCCTCCATGCCCGCCACAGGCAGGCCGAAGCAGCCGCCGAAGCCGCCCACATCATCCAGACAGCCCTCGTTGCGGGTGCGGGCGATGTGCTTTTTCATCAGCTCTACGGCGCGGTAACCGGCCACGATATCCACGCCCGCGGCGGCGTAAGAGTCGGAATGAGAGTTGTTCATGGTGCGTTCCTCCACAAATCATTAGTCGTTGGTTTTGTCGTAAATGTAGGGCGAGAGCCGCAGCACCCAAAAGCACTGCGGCGGCCCGTGATCGCTTGTATTATTCTTTGCCGGTCCAGCAATAGGTGCAGACCTTGTCCCGGTCCAGCCCGATGGCTTCCAGAAGGCCGTCCAGAGACTGGTAGCCCAGAGAGTCGAAGCCCAGCTTCCTGCAGATGGTGCTGAGCATGCACTTGCCGCGCTCGGTGGAGGCGTCGGCATACTCCTCCAGATGGTTGTGGCCCTCGTCGCCCTCCAGCTCCTGCACGGTGGCCCGGGCCAGCAGCTCCAGGTCGGAGTTGCTGCGGGAGAAGTTCAGATACTTGCAGCCGTACATGATGGGGGGGCAGGCGGAGCGCATATGCACCTCTTTGGCGCCGGACTCATAGAGGAATTCCACGGTCTCGCGCAGCTGGGTGCCGCGGACGATGGAGTCGTCCACAAAGAGCAGCTTTTTGCCCTCGATCAGCTCGGGGACGGGGATCTGCTTCATCTTTGCCACCTGATTGCGCACCTGCTGGTTGTCGGGCATGAAGGAGCGGGGCCAGGTGGGGGTGTACTTCACGAAGGGGCGGGCGAAGGTCTTGTGGCAGTTGTTGGCGTAGCCGATGGCGTGGGGCACGCCGGAGTCGGGCACGCCGGCCACGAAGTCCACATCGGGGAGGGTGCCGTTGGCGGCCTCGTCCCGGGCCATGATCTCACCGTTGTGGCAGCGCATGACCTCCACGTTGACGCCCTCGTAGCGGGAGTTGGGATAGCCGTAGTAGGTCCACAGGAAGGCGCAGATGCGCATATCCTTGCCCGCGGGGGCCAGGGTCTCCCACCCCTCGGCGGTGAGGCTCACGACCTCCCCGGGGCCCAGCTCGTAATCATCCTCGTAGCCCAGCTTCTGATAGGCGAAGGACTCGAAGGACACGCAGTGGGCGTCCTCCCGCTTGCCGATGAGCACAGGAAGCCTGCCCAGCCGGTCGCGGGCGGCGATGATGCCCTCGTGGGTGAGCAGCAGGATGGTGATGGAGCCGCGGATCAGCTCCTGGGCGTGACGGATGCCGTCCACCAGATTATCCTTCTGGTTGATGAGGGCGGCGGTCAGCTCGGTGGCGTTGATCTTGCCGGAACTCATGGCCATGAACTGATGGCCGTGGTCGGAGAAGTACTGCTCCACCAGCTCTTCCGCGTTGTTGATGATGCCTACCGTGGTGATGGCGTACATACCCAGATGGGAACGCACCAGAAGGGGCTGGGGGTCGGTGTCGCTGATGCAGCCGATGCCGGAGCAGCCGTGAAAATCGGCCAGATCCTTCTCGAACTTGGTGCGGAAGGGGGTATTCTCAATGTTGTGGATCTGGCGCTGGTAGCCGTCCTTTTCGTCATAGACGACCATGCCGCCCCGACGGGTGCCCAGATGGGAGTGGTAGTCCACTCCGAAAAACAGGTCGAGCACGCAGTCCTGCTTGGAAATTGCTCCGAAAAATCCGCCCATGGCAGTTAAACACTCCTAAGAACAGTGAAATAGTAAAAGGTGAGGATCAGGCGAAGAACAGCTCGGACAGGGTCATGGGGTCGATATACTGGCCGTCCTTGTACACACGCATATTGCCGGAGGCGATCTCGTCGATGAGCATCACATCGCCGTTGGCGTCATAGCCGTACTCAAACTTGATGTCGTACAGAACGAGACCCTTCTCCTTCAGGTCGTCAGCCACGATCTGGGTGATCTTCTGGGTCATGTCCTTGATGTCGTCATACTGCTTCTCGGTCATCACGCCCAGGCAGACCAGACCGTCCTTGGTGACCAGGGGATCGCCCAGGGCGTCGTTTTTGAAGGTGGTCTCCACATAGGCGGGCAGATCGGCGCCCTCCTCGATATACTGGCCGTAGCGGCGGAAGAAGGAACCCACGGCCTTGTGGCGGCAGATGACCTCCAGACCCTTGCCGAAGACCTTGGCGGGGAGAACTTCCATGGTGGTGTCCTTCAGGTCGGCGCTCACATAGTGGGTCTTGATGCCGGCGGCGTTGATCTTCTCAAAGAAGTAGATGGACATGCGCAGGTTGACATCGCCCACGCCGTCGATGGTCAGGCCGACGGAGTTCTCGCCGGGATCGAACACGCCGTCCTTGCCGGTGCAGTCATCCTTAAACTTCAGCAGGTAGTTGCCGTTGTCCAGAGCGTAAACATTCTTGGTCTTGCCGGTGTAAACGAGTTCCATAAATAATTCCTCCTAAAAATGGTTGGTGTCAGGCTGTGTATGTGTATCTATAGGTTATCCCTTTCGGGGTCTGCTCAGTGATATTTTGCCCGGAGCTCGGCGTCGGCCTTCAAAACGGCCTCGGTGCCGGCGCGGCGGGCGTCCTCCAGCTTGCGGGCCAGATCATCGTCGGTGACGGCCATGATCTCGACGGCCAGCAGGGCGGCGTTTTTGGCGCCGTCCACGGCCACGGTGGCCACGGGGATGCCGGAGGGCATCATCACGGTGGACAGCAGGGCGTCCATGCCGTCAAAATTGCTGGACTTGCAGGGGATGCCGATGACGGGCAGGGTGGTGTTGGCGGCCAGGGCGCCGGCCAGATGGGCCGCCATGCCGGCGGCGGCGATAAGAACAGAAAAACCGCTCTCCCGTGCGCCGGCGGCAAACTCTCTTGCCTCTTCGGGACAACGGTGAGCGGACAATACGCGAACTTCCATGGGGACGCCGTACTCCTGCAGCACGGCAATGGCCTTCTCCACAACGGGCAGGTCGCTGGTGCTGCCCATGACGATACCGACTTTCTTCATAAGTGGTTGCCTCCAATACAGATAAAATGGGGGAAAACAAAAGGGCAGACTGACTCTCATAAGAATCAGGCTGCCCAGGCGGTCGGCGTATGCCATACAGTTCCCATGTGGTGATCCCCACTTCCGCCAGTAGCCGTATGGTTATGAAAATACATTAATATTCTAACAAAGGGAAGGAAGTTCGTCAACACGAGAAAACGACGACTTTCCCCACAAAATTGTATGGGGTTTTAGCTTTTTTGCCAAAAAGAAAATAATGATTTCCGGCCTCTTGATTTGCGGGGAAACCTGTGGTATTCTGGGAAAAATCGGTGAGTAGGGCCTTGCCTGGAAATGCAGAGCTGAACTGGTTGCGGGCCTTGCTTGCGCAGGGCCTTTTATTCTGCCCGAAAGCAATACGGAAAGGAGCGTCCCTCTCTATGGAGCGCATGGTACTCAACTGTAAAACGGTCGCGCAAGGCGGCCTGAAGCAGAGCGTGATCGCGGTATCCGACGGGCGTTTTGTTCCCTGTGACGGGAGCTTTGTTTCCGTTCCCGTGATGGATCGTTCCTCCCTTGTATTATTGCCCGGTTTCGCGGATGTTCATGTAAATTTGCGCGAGCCGGGTTTTTCTTATAAGGAGACCATCGCCACGGGGACGGCGTCGGCGGCCAGAGGCGGTTACACCACGGTGTGCTCCATGCCCAACCTGAAGCCCGCGCCCGACTGTTTGGACACCCTGCGGCCCCAGCTGGAGCTCATCCGGCGGGATGCGGTGGTGGAGGTCCTGCCCTACGGCACCATCACCAGGGAACAGCGGGGCGAGGAGCTGGCCGATCTGGAGGGGCTGGCGCCCTATGTGGCGGCCTTCTCCGACGACGGACGGGGCGTGCAGAGCGACGCCTTGATGCGGGAGGCCATGAAAAGGGCCAAGGCTCTGGGCAAGCTCATCGTGGCCCACTGTGAGGACAATTCCCTGCTGCGGGGCGGTTACATCCACGACGGCGCTTACGCCCGCGCCCACGGGCACCGGGGGATCTGCTCCGAGAGCGAGTGGGGCCAGATCAAGCGGGATCTGGAGCTGGTGCGGGAGACCGGGTGCGGCTACCATGTGTGCCACATCTCTGCCAAGGAGAGCGTGGAGCTCATCCGGCAGGCCAAGGCCGAGGGGCTGGATGTCACCTGTGAGACCGGTCCCCACTATCTGGTGATGGACGACTCCATGCTGCAGGAGGACGGGCGGTTCAAGATGAACCCGCCCCTGCGGGATCGAAGCGACCGGGAGGCCCTCATTGCGGGCATTCTGGACGGCACCATCGACATGATCGCCACCGACCACGCCCCCCACAGCGCCGAGGAAAAGAGCCGGGGCCTGGAGAAGAGCCTCATGGGCATCGTGGGTCTGGAGACCGCCTTCCCCATCCTGTACACCCATCTGGTGAAGCCGGGGATCATCACCCTGGAGCGGCTCATCGACCTGCTGGTGACCAACCCCAGAAAGCGCTTCAACCTGGAGCTGGGTGACCGGGCGGACTTTTCCCTGTGGGACCTGGACGCCTGCTATTCCATCGACCCGGAGGAGTTCCGGAGCATGGGGCGCAACACCCCCTTCACCGGCTGGCAGGTCTGCGGCCGGTGTAAAATGACCGTTTCCGGCGGCAGGGTCGCCTGGAGCGAACTGTGAGTAAGTAAAATTTAAGATAGATCAGCGGAGGGAATTACTATGGCACAGAGAACGGATTTGAAGAAGATCATGATCATCGGCTCCGGCCCCATCGTCATCGGGCCGGCCGCCGAGTTTGACTACGCGGGCACCCAGGCCTGTCTGGCGCTGAAGGAGGAGGGCTATGAGGTGGTGCTGGTGAACTCCAACCCCGCCACCATCATGACCGACACCACCATTGCCGATAAGGTGTACATGGAGCCCCTGACCCTGGAGTATGTGGCCAAGATCCTGCGCTACGAGCGCCCCGACGCCATCATCCCCGGCATCGGCGGCCAGACCGGATTGAACCTGGCCATGCAGCTGGAGAAGAAGGGCATCCTGAAGGAGTGCGGCGTGGAGCTGCTGGGCACCCCCGCGGAGAGCATCGAGCGGGCCGAGGACCGGGAGCTGTTCAAGGAGATGTGCCAGTCCATGGGTGAGCCCGTGATCCCCTCCGAGATCACCTATAACCTGGATGAGGCCAAGAAGGCCGCCCTGGACATCGGCTATCCCGTGGTG
>JAQXJQ010000148.1 GCA_029009035.1 Oscillospiraceae bacterium
TGTTTGAGTCCAAGAGCATCCCCGGCGGCCACATGACCTCCGGCATGCCCGAGTACCGCATCCCCACCCAGGATGTGCTGGACGAGGTGAAGGTCATCACCGACTCCGGAGTGAAGCTGGTGTGCGACCACCCCGTCGCCAACGCCGCCGAGCTGAAGAAGGAGTATGACGCCGTTCTGGTGGCCATCGGCACCAGCGTGGGCAAGAAGCTCACCTACCTGCCCGGCTCCGACTTCAAGCAGGTCTACTCCGCTCTGGAAATCCTCCAGGCTCAGCGTCTGGGCCTGCCCATCGAGCTGGGCGACACCGTGTGCGTCATCGGCGGCGGCAACGTGGCCTTCGACGCCGCCTGCACCCTCATTCGCATGGGCAAGACCGTCAATGTGGTCTGTCTGGAGAAGGACGCCTCCCAGGCCTCCCCCGAGGAGCGGGATCTGGGTCTGGCCGAGGGCGTGAACCTCTTTGACAGCCACTCCAACGAGGCCATTCTGGGCACTCCCGACCGGGTCACCGGCCTGCAGGTGCACAAGATCAACTCCTTCCACTTCGATCCCGACACCCGCGCTCTGGTGGAGGACGCCATCCCCGACAGCACCTATGTGATCCCCTGTGACTCCATCGTGTTCGCCGCCGGCCAGGTCACCGGCCTCACCGAGCAGTTCGGTCTGGAGCTGAACCGCTTCGGCTATCCCATCGACCCCAAGACCGGCAAGAGCGAGTACACCACCTCCGTGGAGGGTGTGTTCGCCGCCGGCGATGTGATCACCGGCACCCGCTTCCTCATCGACGCCATTGCCGGCGCCCGTGAGGTGGCCGTCCTCATGGACAAGTATCTGGGCGGCGACGGCGCCATCGAGGAGACTCTGGTGGCACGCAAGGGCGAGCCCAGGATCGGCTATGCCGACCACATGGCCGACCTCCCCCGCAACGAGCTGGCCCACCGCTCCGCCGAGGAGCGCAAGCATGACTTCGGCGTGGTCACTGAGAGCTTCACCTGCGATCAGGCCGCCTGCGAGTCCGGCCGCTGCCTGCAGTGCGACCTGCGCCTGCAGATCAAGCGTCCCCGCCTGTGGACCGAGTTTGAGAAGAAGGAGGGCTGAGCACTATGGTTACTCTGAGCAAACCCGAGATTTTTATGAAGGCCGCCGAAGTGCGTGAATTCGGCGTCTACAACGAGCCTCTCATGGGCCGCTGGGTCAAGGTCATCGAGGAGCGCGGCGATCAGGACACCCCCATCTGCGCCGTGGCCGCCCTCAACAACGCCGACACCGACAAGGCCCTGCTGGAGCTGGTCCGCCTGTACCCCCGGGAGATCATGGAGGGTCTGGACATGGCCGCCGTCGCCGTGGAGGCCGAGGAGAAGGTGCTGGTCCTGCCCGAGGGCTGCGAGGAGCTGGGCAACGAGCTGGCCGCTCTGGCCGCCGAGCACAAGGTGACCGTCGAGTACGGCATCGTGAACGTCCGCCAGTACCGCGGCAGCGCCATCCACCATGTGGAGACCATGATCGCCCTGGCCCAGACCGCCGCCGGCTGCTATGAGCCGGGCACCTATGTGGCCGTGAAGAAGGATGGCAAGGTGGGCGAGCTGAAAAAGGTCCCCTACGGCACCACCGTGGCCGAAGTGGTGGGCGACACCGCCGGCATCAAGGCCTTCGCCCTGGGCCGCACCCTCTACGCCCCCGACAGCTTCCAGATGCCCATCAACGCCGACACCAACATCGGAAACGGCGTCATCACCCTCTATCCTGACACCTGCTGCCTGATCCATGAGGCCGTCGAAGTCCTGATGGACAGCCGCCGCCAGAGCTGCGGCAAGTGCACCTTCTGCCGCGAGGGTCTCGTCCAGCTGTACTCCATGACCGAGGAGATGACCAAGGGCATGGCCAAGCGGGAGTTCATCGACATGATGACCGAGATCGGCGAGGCCATGACCTTCTCCACCCCCTGCTCCGTGGGTCAGACCGGCAGCGCCTTCACCCTCAGCTCCATGAAGCTGTTCATGGACGAGTATGACGACCACATCAAGCGCACGAAGTGCAAAAACAATGTGTGCTCCGCCTTCATGAGCATCTACATCGACCCCTCCCTGTGTACCGGCTGCGAGGACTGCGTGGACGTCTGCCCCGCCGACTGTATCGACGGCAAGGCCGGCTTCATCCACATGATCGACTCCTTCGACTGCACCAAGTGCGGAAAG
>JAQXJQ010000149.1 GCA_029009035.1 Oscillospiraceae bacterium
GGCCTCAATGTCGCAGGACTTGACCTTCAGGTCGGCCAGGTCGCCGGAGCAGCACTCCAGCTGGCGCACGGGGATCTCCAGGGAGCGGAAGAGCTCCACGGAGAAGCGCCACATCTTCTCGTACCAGGCCATGGAGTCCTCGGGCTTGCAGACCACGATCATCTCCTGCTTTTCAAACTGGTGGATGCGGTACACGCCCCGCTCCTCGATGCCGTGGGAGCCCTTCTCCTTGCGGAAGCAGGGGGAGTAGGAGGTGAGGGTCTGGGGCAGGGTCTCCTCGGGGATGATCTGGTCGATGAACTTGCCGATCATGGAGTGCTCGGAGGTGCCGATGAGGTAGAGGTCCTCGCCCTCGATCTTGTACATCATGGCGTCCATATCGGTCTGGCTCATGACGCCCTCCACCACGTTGCCGTGGATCATGAAGGGGGGGATGCAGAAGATGAAGCCCTTGTCGATCATGAAGTCCCGGGCATAGGCCAACACGGCCTCATGGAGGCGGGCGATGTCGCCCAGCAGGTAGTAGAAGCCGGCGCCGGAGACGCGGCCGGCGGCGTCCATATCCACACCGTTGAAGGTCTCCATGATGTCGGTGTGGTAGGGGATCTCAAAATCGGGGGTGACAGGCTCGCCGAAGCGCTCCACCTCCACATTGAACTCGTCGCTTGCGCCGATGGGCACGGAGGGGTCGATGATGTTGGGGATGACCAGCATGATGGCGCGGATCTCCTTTGCCAGCTGCTCCTCCATGGCCTCCAGCTCGGCCAGGCGGTCGGCGTTGGCCTTGACCTGGGCCTTGACGGCCTCAGCCTCCTCCAGCTTGGAGGGGTCCTTTTTGGCCTGACCCATGAGCATGCCCACCTGCTTGGACAGGGCGTTGCGGGCGGCGCGAAGCTCGTTGGCCTCGGTCATGGCGGCGCGGTTCTGGGCGTCCAGCTCCAGGACCTGGTCCACCAGGGGCAGCTTCTCATCCTGGAACTTCTTTTTGATGTTTTCCTTGACCAGCTCGGGGTTTTCCCGGACAAATTTGATGTCTAACATGGTATCCTCATCCTCTTTTCAGATATGTAACATGGTCAATGTTTCACGTGAAACATGGGCAAGCTGTGCGCAGGCGTTCTGCGCATAAGCGCGCTCCTGCATGAAGTAGGCCAACAGCAGCAGCAGCAGGGCAATGACGAAAAGCACCGCCATATATGTGGTGACGGACTTTTTCTGACGGCTGCTGCCGGGTTTCTTCTGGGTCTCGTTTTCTACTGTCAAAGGACAGCGCCTCCTTCGGAATTGGCGCCTTGGATGCTGTTCAGCAGATCCAGCAGGGCGTTGAGATCGTCGGTGTCGTAGAACTCCAGCTCCAGGCGGCCCTTGCGGCGGCCGGCGGTGATCTTCACCTTACGGCCGAAGCGGCCGGAGAGGGATTTCTCCACCTCTTCAATGTAGATGCGGTTGGGGTCCTCCTGGGACTTTTTCTCCTTGGGGGGCTCCAGGGTGAACTTGCGGGCGGCTGCCTCTGCCTGACGGACGTTCAGACCCTGCTCGGCAATGAGCTTGGCAAAGGCGGTCTGGGCGGCCGCGCCCTCCACCATGAGCACCGCTCTGCCGTGTCCGGCGGAGAGGGCGCCGCTGATGAGCATTTCCCGCACCTCGGGGGGGAGGGCGGTGAGGCGCAGGGCGTTGGTGATGGCCGGACGGGATTTCCCCATGCGGCGGGCCACCTCTTCCTGGGTCATGCCGTAGTCGGTGAGCAGGACCTGATAGCCCTCGGCCTCCTCCATGGGATTGAGATCCTCCCGCTGGAGGTTCTCGATGAGGCCGATCTCCATGACCTTGCGGTCGTCGGCCTCGATGATGACGGCGGGGACTTCCCGCAGACCGGCCTGCTTCGCGGCCCGCCAGCGGCGCTCACCGGCGATGATCTGATAGTAGCCGGAGCTGAGCCGGCGGACGGTGAGGGGTTGGATGATGCCGTGCTCCCGGATGGAGTCGGCCAGATCGGCCAGCGCCTCGTCGTCAAAGTTCTTGCGGGGCTGATTGAGTCCCGGCTCAACCTGTGAAATGGGCAGGAAGACGGAACCAGCCTCCTGTGTCTGCAGAGCGGCGTCCCCCATGAGAGCGCCCAAGCCCTTGCCCAAGCCTTTCGGCTGTGCCATAGGAATTCACCTTTCTTTCTTCTGTCTAAAGGAATCTTACTTGTAATTGTTGCCGTAAAACTCCCGGGCTAAACTCTCGTAAGCCTCGCTGCCCCGGGAGAGGCGGTCGTAGGCGGAGACGGGTTTGCCGTGGCTGGGGGCCTCGGAGAGACGGACATTGCGGGGAATGACCGAGGCGAACACCTTGCCGGGGAAGTAGCGCTTGACCTCCTCCGCCACCTGCATGGAGAGATTGGTGCGCCCGTCGTACATGGTGAGCACCACGCCCTCCAGCTCCAGCGCGGGGTTGAGGGAGCGCTTGGCCAGACGGACGGTGTACATCAGATCACTGAGCCCCTCCAGGGCGTAGTACTCGCACTGAACGGGCACCAGCAGGGAGTCGGAGGCGCACAGGGCGTCCAGGGTCAGCAGCTCCAGGGACGGGGGACAGTCGATGAAAATGAAGTCGTACCGATCCTTGACGGGGGCGAGGCAGTCCCGCAGGCGGTATTCCCGCCGGTCCATGCCGATCAGCTCGATGGAGGCGCCGGAGAGGGCTTTGTTGGCGGGGAGGATGTCGGCCCATTTGGTGGACACGATGGCCTTGTTGATGTCGGCGTCGTTCACCAGCACATCGTAAATGCCGGGGGAATGGGCCTTGTCCACGCCAAAGCCGGAGGTGGCGTTGCCCTGGGGGTCGAAGTCGCACACCAGAATTTTGGCGCCGATGGCGGTCAGAGCGGCGGCAAGGTTGACGCAGGTGGTGGTTTTTCCCACGCCGCCCTTCTGGTTGACGATGGCAACGGCTTTTGCCATGACCCGCCCTCCTTTCGTAAGTACATAAAATAACAGAATAATTATAGCGGACGTGCGGTGATATTTCAACCTTTTTAAAAAGAAAAACTCGATGTTTCACGTGAAACATCGAGTCAAAGAGGGGAGGGAAAGAGGGGTCATGGCGGGGAAAGGCTCCCCTTACACAGGGGAGGCTTTTGCACTCAGGGTTCGGTCTTGGGGATGCGGATGGTGAGGGTGATCTCCCGGTCGTTTTCCTCCCGCCCGCAGCTGGCCTTCACCCCGGCGGACTGCATCACCGCCAGGGAGCGCTTGATGGTGTTGAGAAACAGCCGCACATCCTTGGTGCGGTAGATGGGGGTGGCCTTTTTGGGCTTCGCCTTGCACAGACTGTCGATGTATCGCTCCGTGGCCGCCACATTGAGATGCAGCTTCACAATGTGCTCCAGGGCGGTGCGCTGCAGCTCCGCCGTGGGCAGGCGGAGGAGGGCACGGGCATGGCGCTCGGTGAGGGCGGCTCTGCGCAGGGATGCGATCACGTCGGGCGGGAGCTTTAAAAGCCGCAGCTTGTTGGCCACGGCGGACTGGCTGATGCCCGCCTTCTTGCCTGCCTCCTCCTGGGACAGGTGGAATTCCTCGATGAGACGGTGGAGGGCCATGGCCTCCTCCCACACATCCAGGTCGGAGCGCTGGAGGTTTTCCACCAGCGCCAGCAGGGAAGAGGTCTCGTCGTTGGCGATCACCGGCAGACAGGGGACGGTGACCAGCCCCGCAAGGGACGCGGCCCGCAGCCGGCGCTCCCCGGCGATCAGCTCCCACCCGGCGGAAGTGCGGCGGACGGTGAGGGGCTGCAGCACCCCCACCCGGGCGATGGACTGGGCCAGCTCCTCCAGGGCTTCGGGGGGGAATTGCTGCCGTGGCTGATGGGGATTGGGGGCGATGGAGGTGATGGGCAGCTCCAGCACCTGCCGCTTTCCGGGTTTGGTAAAAACGGGCATAACAATGCCTCCCACATATAGTTTCCAGATTTTGCCATCTCTGGCACCGTCAGTTTACCATATGTGGGAGGCGAAGAAGGGCGAAAGGAGGAGAGGGCGGGAATTTATGCCCGCAAAAAGCCTTTTCCGAAGATTTCGCTGGAATTGGTGATGAGCATGAAGGCGTGGGGGTCCAGCTCCTTGAGGTAGCGGCGCAGGGCGGCGGCCTGGGTGCGGGAGAGGGCGGACATGACCACCCACTTGCGCTCGTGGGAGTAGGCGCCCCTGGCTTCCCACAGGGTGGCGGAGCGGTGGAGGGTCTGGGTGATGTAGTTCGACACCTCCTCGGGGAAGGCGGTGACCAGAATGAAGCTCTTTTTGCGGTTGAGGGACTCGATGACGCTGTCCACCAGCAGGGACTTGATGACCAGACCCAGGATGGAGAACAGGCCGGTCTCGATGCTGATGAGGAAGAAGGTGGAGCCGGCCACCAGAATGTCCACGCAGAGCAGGGCCTTTCCGATGTCCAGATTGGAATATTTCTTCAGGATCATCGCAATAATATCCGTGCCGCCGGTGGAACCCTGGCTGTTGAAGAGGATGCCGGAGCCCAGGGCGGGCAGCAGGACGGCGAAGAACAGCTCCAGCATTTTCTGCCCGGTGAGGGGGGCGGACATGGGGATGAGCCACTCCAGACCGGAGAGCAGGGCGGAGAAGAGCAGGGAGCAGTACACCGTGCGGAAGCCGAAGCCCCGGTTGAGCACCACGAAGCCCAGCACCAGAAAGGCGATGTTCAGCACCGAGGCAAAGGTGGAGGAGGAGACGGCGGGGAACAGGGCGGAGAGGAGGATGGCCATACCGGTGACGCCGCCGGTGGAGAAATTGTTGGGGAACTTGAAGAAATAGACGCCCAGGGCCACCAGCAGGGTGCCCAGGGTGAGCAGCGGCAGCTCTTTCAGCGCCTGGCGAAGGGAAATCTTCACAGCAGTACAGACCTTTCGGTGTTGTTTTGGGCAAAACTGTGAATATTGTAGCAGAAAATTGTCATATTCACAAGAAAGAATGTGGAAAAAAGGGTGGCGAAACGGGAAATTTTTTGCTACAATGCAATCGGCACATTGTTACCAACTTTATATTTTATTTAGGAGGAACCAAGAATGAAGAAACTGCTTGCGCTCATGATGGCGCTGGTGCTCGCCTTCGGCCTCGTGGCCTGCGGCGGCAGCAAGACCCCCGCCCCCAGCAACGAGCCCACCCCCAGCACCCAGCCCAGCACCGAGCCCTCTGCCGAACCCTCTGCCGAGCCTTCCGCCGAGCCCGTCGCTCTGAAGGTCGGTGCTGTGTATATCAACAGCAAGAACGACACCGCCGGCTACACCTTCGCTCACCACAACGGCATCACCAAGGCCATGGCTGAGCTGGGCCTGGATGTGAACACCCAGCTGGCCATCGTGGACGAGGTCCCCGAGGATGACACCGCTGTCCGCAGCGCCATCGACACCCTGGTGGGTGAGGGCTGCGACATCATCTTCGGCATTTCCTTCGGCTACATCAACGCTTTCGCTCAGGCCGCCGAGGACTATCCCGAGGTCATCTTCTCCCACGGCACCGGCTACCTGTCCAACGACACCAACTTCAACAACTACTTCGGCCGTGCCTATCAGGCCCGTTACCTGGCCGGTGTGGCTGCCGGTCTGAAGTCCCTGGAGCTGGGCAACAACAACCTGGGCTATGTGGCCGCCTTCAGCACCGAGTACGCTGAGACCTGCTCCGGCATCAACGGCTTCGCTCTGGGTGCTCAGTCCGTCAACCCCGACGCCGTGGTCTATGTGAAGAGCCTGGGCGCCTGGGCCGATGAGCAGAACGAGTATGCCTTCGCCGAGGAGCTGATCAACACCTACAACTGCTGCGTCGTCACCCAGCACTGTGACTCCGCTCAGCCCCAGATCGCTGCCGCCAACAAGGGCGTCTTCGGCTGCGGCTACAACTCCGACATGACCGCCGACGCTCCCTCCGCTCACCTGACCGCCGCCATCTGGAACTGGAACGTCTACTACCGCACCGCCATGCAGGCTGCCATGGACTGCGCCGGCGACGCCTCCAAGTTCGTTGAGAAGATGGGCACTCCCGCTTACTACGGCGGCCTGGCTGAGGGCTTCGTGGACGTCTCCCCCCTCACCGACAACTGCGCTCCCAACACCGACAAGGCCGTCGCCGCCGTCAAGGACCTGATCGTCTCCGGCCAGTGGGATGTGTTCTCCGGCGTGAAGCTGCACGTTGCGGCTGACGGCACCGTCACCACCGAGGCCGCTCCTCTCATGGACAATGCCGGCAACGAGATCGTTGCTGCCGGCGGCCCCTCCGTTGAGGACGGCGTGATCACCGGCACCATGAACTACCTCGTTCAGGGCGTCCAGATGGGCTGATCACCCTGCGCAAGACCCGACTCACCGGGCCGGCCGGTTTCCACCGGCCGGCCCGGGTTTTGATTTTTTCTCAGAGTTTCGGACGCCTCCGGGACTGTGAGGAAGGTTCAAGAGAAATGAGGAAATGGAGTGAGGCAGATGGCTGAGTCTTTCGCCGTGGAAATGCGGGGCATCACCAAGACCTTTGGCAGTGTCGTCGCCAACAACAAGGTGGATCTCAATCTCCGCCGGGGCGAGATCCTGGCGCTGCTGGGCGAGAACGGCTCCGGCAAGACCACCCTGATGAATATGCTCTCCGGCATCTACAAGCCCGACAAGGGTGAGATCATGGTGGACGGGACCCCCGTGTCCATCAACTCCCCCGAGGACGCCAAGCGGCTGGGGATCGGCATGGTGCACCAGCACTTCAAGCTGGTGGATGTGTTCTCCGCCGCCGACAACATCTGGATGGGCGTGGAGAAGGGCGGCGCCATCCTGAAGCAGGAGCGCTACGACCGCATCGGGGAGATGGCGAAGAAGTTCGGGTTTGACATCGACCCCCGGAAAAAGGTGTGCAACATGGCCGTGTCCGAGAAGCAGACCCTGGAGATCATCAAGGTCCTGTACTACGGCGCCAAGGTCATCATTCTGGACGAGCCCACCGCGGTGCTGACGGTGCAGGAGATCGACAAGCTCTTTGCCGTGCTGCGCCGCATGAAGGAGCAGGGCCACTCCATCATCATCATCACCCACAAACTCAACGAGGTGATGGACATCTCCGACCGGGTGGCCATCCTCCGCAAGGGCGAATACATCACCACCGTGAACACTGCCGAGACCAACGAGCAGGAGCTCACCGAGTGGATGGTGGGACGCAAGATCGATTTGAATATCGACCGCCCCGTGGTGGAGCACACCAGACCCCTGCTGGAGATCCGGGACCTCACCATTAAGAACGACGAGGGCGCCGTGGCCATCGACAAGGTGAATTTCTACATCCGCGGCGGCGAGATCCTGGGCGTGGCGGGCATCGCCGGCTGCGGCCAGAAGGAGCTGTGCGAGGCCATCGCCGGCCTGCGTCCCATCGTGGGCGGCCAGATGATCCACAAGGGCGACAACATCGTGGGTCTCAGCCCCAAGGCCATTCAGGAGAAGGGCATCGCCATGTCCTTCATCCCCGAGGACCGGCTGGGCATGGGGCTGGCCCCCTCCATGTCCATCACGGACAATATGCTGCTGAAGAATTACAGCGAGTCCAAGGGCCCCTTTGTGGATCGCAAAGCGGGACGCGCTGCCGCCGAGCAGGTCATTGAAGCCCTGGAGGTGGTCACCCCCTCCGCCGAGACCCCTGTGCGCCGGCTCTCCGGCGGCAATGTGCAGAAGGTGCTGCTGGGCCGTGAGATCAAGGCCGGGCCCAATGTCATCGTCACCGCCTACCCCGTGCGCGGTCTGGACATCAACTCCTCCTACGCCATTTACAACATCCTCAACGAGCAGAAGAAGTCCGGCGTGGGCGTTTTGTTCGTGGGCGAGGATCTGGATGTGATGATGGCCCTGTGCGACAAGATCCTGGTGCTCTGCCACGGCAGGGTCATGGGCGTTGTCCACGCCCACAAGACCTCCAAGGAGGAGCTGGGTCTGATGATGACCGGCGCGCTGGACCTCAGCAACCGCTACGAGGACAAGCCTGCCGGTATCGCCAAGGATACCCTCATGGGCGAGACAGAGAAGGGGGACGAGTAAGTGCATCTTCATGTGATCAAGCGGGACAGCTGTCCCGGGTGGAAAAAGGCGCTGCTCTATGTGGGCGCGGTGCTGGCGGCGCTGGTGCTGGGCGGCATCCTGCTGCTGGCCCTGGGCGTCGACCCGCTGAAGTATTACGGCCGTATGTTCACCATGGGCATGGTGGGCAACAAGATCGCCTACCGGGTGTTTGAAAACTATCTGAAGGTGTTTGTGCCTCTGGCCATCACCTCGGTGGCCCTGTCCCTGGCCTTCAAGATGAGGTTCTGGAACATCGGCGGCGAGGGCCAGTTCATTCTGGGCGCCGTGGCCGCGGCTTGGGTGGCCTTTTTGACGGGAGGCGTGATGCCCCAGGGCGTTGCCCTGCTGCTGATGTGTCTGGCGGCTATGGTGGCGTCCGGCCTGTACGGTCTGGTGGTGGCCGCGCTGAAGGTGAAGTTCGGCACCAACGAGACCCTGCTCACCCTCATGCTCAACTATGTGGCGCTGTACTTCCTGATGTATCTGGGGGAGACCAAGGCGAGCTGGAACATCCTGCTGGACCCCAAGTCCGCCCGTCCCGTCTTTGCCAGCTTCGGCAAGATGGTGTCCTTCCCCGGCATCAAGTTCGGCAAATTCAGCCTGAACATCTGCGTGATCCTCACCTTTGTGGTGGGTATTCTGGTGTTCATCTACCTCAAGTACACCAAGCATGGCTATGAGATCGCCGTGGTGGGCGACTCCGTGGGCACCGCCCACTATGCCGGCATGAAGGTGAACACCATCGTGCTGCGCACCGTGTTCCTCTCCGCCTGCCTCATCGGTCTGGCCGCCGCCTTCAAGGTGGGCACCGCCGGCATTCTGTCCACCGCCATCACCGACGATGTGGGCTGGACGGGCGTGATCGTGGCGTGGCTGGCCCAGCTCAATACCATCGGCATTTTCCTGGTGTCCGCCCTCATCAGCGTGCTGCACTACGGCTCCACCGCCGCCGCCACCACCTTCTCCGCGGTGGACTCCAGCTTTGCCAATATGCTCCAGGGCGTGATCCTGTTCACCGTTCTGGCAGCCGACTTCCTCATCCGCTTCCGGGTGGTCATCGACAAGAAGGGGGAGAAGTAAGATGAACATTGACAAAGTGAATGTGGTCTCCACCTTCCTGCACAATGTGGTGGTCTATAACATCCCCCTGCTCTACGGCACCGTGGGCGAGATCCTGGTGGAAAAATCCGGCAGTCTGAACCTGGGCGTGGAGGGCATCATGGCCGTGGGTGCCATGTTCGGCTATATCGTGGGCTGCTACGCCAACAGCCTTGTGGTGGGTATTCTGGTGGCCTTCCTGGCCGCCGCCCTGTGCGGACTTCTGTTCGCCGCGCTCACCGTGTCCCTGCAGGCCAACCAGAACATCACCGGTCTGACCATCACCACCTTCGGCCTGGGCGTGTATTTCTTCGTGGGCAACGGCCTGAAGGCCATCTCCTGGCCCGCCATGAACGACGCCGCCGCCGTGAAGGCCGGCTTTGCCAGCCTCAATATCCCGCTGCTGTCCAAAATTCCCGTGGTGGGCGCCATGCTGTTCACCCACAATATCATGGTCTATCTGGGCGTTGCCATCGCGCTTTTGGTATGGTGGTATCTGAAGTTCACCCACTCCGGCCTGCGCCTGCGCTCCGTGGGCGAGAACCCCGGCGCCGCCGACTCCGTGGGCATCAATGTCAAGCGCATGAAGTTCATCCACATTATGATCGGCTGCGGTATCATGGGCATCGGCGGCTACTACATGGGCCTGAATATGAACGGCTCCTTCTCCAGCAGCTGCTGGATCAACGGCTACGGCTGGATCGCCGTGGCGCTGGTCATCTTCGCCAACTGGAACGCCGCCCTGGCCATTCTGGGCACGCTGGTCTTCGGCTTCTTCAACACCCTGCGGGTGTCCGGCACCAGCCTGGCCATGGCCTTCCCCGGGAGCCTGGGCTGGCTGGCGGACATCCCCTCCCAGCTCTATCAGGCTTTGCCCTTCATCATCACCGCCGTGGTGCTGATCGTCACCTCCATCCGCAAGAAGGAGAACTCCGGTCAGCCCGCGGGTCTGGGCAGCAACTACTTCCGCGAGGAGCGCTGAAACAAAAGCAAGCCCCCATTCCCGCCGGGACTGGGGGCTTTTTGTTCCGGTGCGGCACTCATCGTGCCTTGCCTCTCCCTATGGGAGAGGTGTCAAAAATCTTCGATTTTTGACGGAGAGGGCAGCTGGACCGAGACCCTCTCAGTCACCGCCTTTCGGCGGCGACAGCTCTCCCAGAGGGAGAGCCAAGACTCCTCTCAGTCACCGCCTTTCGGCGGCGACAGCTCTCCCAGAGG
>JAQXJQ010000150.1 GCA_029009035.1 Oscillospiraceae bacterium
ATACATGCCCAGGCCGTGCTCGGCGTTATCCTCGAACAGGGAGTTGGCCCAAGCGGGACCCTTGCCCTCGGCGTTGGTGGTGTAGGGGGAGGTGGCGGAGGGACCGCCCCAGATGGAGGAACAGCCGGTGGCGTTGGAGATATACATCCGGTCGCCGAACAGCTGGGTAATCAGGCGGGCATAGGCGGTCTCGGCGCAGCCGGCGCAGGAGCCGGAGAACTCCAGCAGAGGCTTTTTGAACTGGGAGCCCTTCACGGTCAGGTCGGCCATCTCGTCCTTGACGGTGACGTTCTCCACCATGTAGTTGAAGACGTCCTGCTGAGCCAGCTCCTCCTCCTGGCCAACCATGGTCAGAGCCTTGGTGGGGCAGATGTTGGCGCAGACGGAGCAGCCCATACAATCCAGGGGGCTGACGGCCATGGCGTACTTGTAAACGCCCTTGCCCTTGCCGGCCTTCACGTCCACGATCTTGGCGGCGGCGGGAGCCTTGGCGGCCTCCTCCTCGGTCAGGGCGAAGGGACGGATGGTGGCGTGGGGGCAGACATAGGCGCACTGGTTGCACTGGATACACTTGGCGGAATCCCAGGCGGGCACGGTGACGGACACGCCGCGCTTCTCATAGGCGGCGGCGCCCAGCTCGAAGGTGCCGTCGGCGTGGGGCATGAACACGGACACAGGCAGGCTGTCGCCGTCCATGCGGTCCACGGGCTCCAGGATCTTCTCCACCATGCCCACCAGCTTCTCGGGACCGGCCAGGGTGCTCTGCTTGGGGGCGTCCTGGGCGGTGGCCCAGTCGGCGGGGATCTCCACCTTCTTGAAGGCGGTGGCGCCCAGGTCAATGGACTTGTGGTTCATGTCCACGATGTCCTGGCCCTTCTTCAGGTAGGACTTGGTGGCGGCGTCCTTCATATACTGGATGGCCTCAGCCTGGGGCATGACCTTGGCCAGGGTGAAGAAGGCGGACTGGAGGATGGTGTTGGTGCGCTTGCCCATGCCGATCTGGCGAGCCAGGTCGATGGCGTTGATGGTGTACAGCTGAATGTTGTTCTCAGCGATGTAGCGCTTGGCGCTGGCGGACAGGTGGTGAGCCAGCTCCTCCTCGGTCCACTGGCAGTTGATCATGAAGACACCGCCGGGCTTCACGTCGCGGACCATGGGGAAGTCCTTGGTGATGTAGGAGGGGTTGTGGCAGGCCACGAAGTCGGCCTTGTTGATGTAGTAGGGGGACTTGATGGCGTTGTCGCCGAAGCGCAGATGGGAAACGGTGACGCCGCCGGTCTTCTTGGAGTCGTACTGGAAGTAGGCCTGCACATACTTGTCGGTATGGTCACCGATGATCTTGATGGAGTTCTTGTTGGCGCCAACGGTGCCGTCGCCGCCCAGGCCCCAGAACTTGCACTCGATGGTACCCTCGGCAGCGGTGTTGGGGGCGGGCTTCTCCTCCAGGGACAGGTGGGTCACATCGTCCACGATGCCCAGGGTGAACTGGCGCTTGGGCTCGGCCTTGGCCAGCTCCTCGTACACGGCGAACACGCTGGAGGGAGGAGTATCCTTGGAGCCCAGACCGTAACGGCCGCCGATGACCTTCACATCATTGCGCCCGGCGTTGGCCAGAGCGGTAACCACATCCAGGTACAGAGGCTCACCCAGAGCGCCGGGCTCCTTGGTGCGGTCCAGCACAGCCAGGCTCTTGCAGGTGGCGGGAATGGCCTCCAGCAGCTTGTCGGCCCGGAAGGGACGGTACAGGCGGACCTTGACCAGGCCCACCTTCTCGCCGTGGGCGTTCATGTAGTCGATGACTTCCTCCGCCACATCGCAGATGGAACCCATGGCCACGATGACCCGCTCGGCGTCGGCAGCGCCGTAGTAGTTGAACAGCTTGTAGTCAGTGCCCAGCTTGGCGTTGACCTTGTCCATGTACTTCTCCACGATGGCGGGCACGGCGTCGTAGTAGGCGTTGCAGGCCTCGCGGTGCTGGAAGAAGATGTCGCCATTCTCATGAGAGCCGCGCATCACAGGGTGATCGGGGTTCAGAGCGTGGGCACGGAAGGCCTTCACGGCGTCCATGTTGCACATCTCGGCCAGGTCCTCGTAATCCCAGATGGCGATCTTCTGCAGCTCGTGGGAGGTGCGGAAGCCGTCAAAGAAGTTCAGGAAGGGGACGCGGCCCTCGATGGCGGCCAGATGGGCCACGGCAGCCAGGTCCATGACCTCCTGGGGGTTGGTCTCGCACAGCATGGCAAAGCCGGTCTGGCGGCAGGCCATGACGTCGGAATGGTCGCCGAAAATGTTCAGCGCGTGGCTGGCCACAGTACGGGCAGACACATGGAACACGGTGGGCAGCAGCTCACCGGCGATCTTATACATATTGGGGATCATCAGCAGCAGGCCCTGAGAGGCGGTATAGGTGGTGGTGAGAGCGCCCGCACCCAGGGAGCCGTGCACGGTACCGGCAGCGCCGGCCTCAGACTGCATCTCCACGACCTTCACGGTCTGGCCGAAGATGTTCTTGCGTCCGGCAGCAGACCACTGGTCCACACTGTCAGCCATGGGGCTGGACGGAGTGATGGGGTAGATGCCGGCGACTTCAGTAAATGCGTAGGACACATGAGCGGCGGCGGTATTGCCGTCCATGGTCTTGAATTTACGAGCCATGTTCATTTCCTCCTTCTGTTTGTCTGCATCGCCCGCTTTTCTCAACAGATCCCGCAGACGCCGCAGCATATTTATTGATGATGCAAATAATCCGCGAATTATTGTACCACGAGTTGCGCCAATGTGCAATGACAATCATTTCACAAATCCTGTTTTCTCTCTTTTCTACAAGTTTTTTTACTTGAATTTGCACTTTAAACCATTTTGTGTTACCATAAAACAAAGCAACGTAAAAAGAGGTGGTTTTTGATGGTCTGTACCATCCGGTCTCTGGGCCTGTACGGAGTGAGCGGATACCCCGTCAGCGCCGAATGCGCCCTGTCCGGCGGTCTGCCCGCGTTCGATGTGGTGGGGCTTGCCGACACCGCCGTCAAAGAAGCCCGGGAGCGCGTGCGCTCCGCCATCAAGTCCAGCGGATTTGATTTTCCCGCCTCCCGCATCACCGTCAATCTCGCCCCCGCCGACCGCAAAAAGGCGGGCACCGTCTACGACCTGCCCATTCTGATCGGCATTCTTGCCGCCGGCAGGCAGCTTCCCTCATCCGCCACGGCGGATGCCGCCTTCATCGGCGAGCTGTCCCTATCCGGGCAGGTCCGGGCGGTGAGCGGTGTGCTCCCCATGGCTCTGGCCGCCCACCGCTGCGGTGTCAAACGGCTGTTCGTCCCCGCCGACAACGCTCCGGAGGCCACGCTGGCCGAGGGACCGGAGGTCTATCCCGTGCACACCGTGGCAGAGCTGGCCGCCCATCTGCGGGGAGAGGCCCTCATCTCTCCCGCTGCACCCTGGGTCCCCTCGCCCGAGGAGGTCCGCGGTCCCGACTTCTCCGAGGTGAAGGGCCAGGAGCAGGCCAAGCGCGCCCTTGAGATCGCCGCTGCCGGCGGCCACCATATCCTCATGACCGGCAGCCCCGGTTCGGGCAAGTCCATGATGGCCAAGCGTCTGCCCTCCATCCTCCCAGACCTCACCCGTCAGGAGGCCCTCTCCTGCACGGAGATCTACTCCGTGCTGGGCCTGACCAGCCGGGAGGAACCCATGGTGCTCCGCCGACCCTTCCGCTCCCCCCACCACACCATCTCCACCGCCGGCATGGCGGGCGGCGGTTCCGCTCTGCGCCCCGGTGAGATCTCCATGGCCCACAACGGCGTCCTCTTTCTGGACGAGCTTCCGGAGTTCTCCCCCGAAGTGCTGGAGGTGCTCCGCCAGCCGTTGGAGGACGGCAAAGCCCAGATCACCCGGGTCTCCGGCTCGGTGACCTATCCCAGCCAGTTCATGCTGGTGTGCGCCATGAACCCCTGCAAATGCGGTTGGTACGGTCATCCTTCCGGCCGCTGTACCTGCACGGAAGGGGCCGTGCGCCGCTATCTCAACCGCATTTCCGGCCCCATGCTGGACCGCATCGACATCTGCATCGACGTCCCCTCTCTGGAATACGACGAGCTGGCAGGCGTCTCCGCTCCCGCCGAGTCCTCCGCCGATATCCGCAAGCGGGTCAACGCGGCCCGCGCAATCCAGTCTGCCCGTTTCGGCCCCGACGGCCCCTCCTGCAACGCCCATATGGGCCCCGGCGAGCTGAAGCGGTACTGCGGACTGGACGAATCCTGTCAGGAGCTGATCCGCGGCGCCTACCACAAGCTGGGTCTCACCGCCCGCAGCTATGACCGCATCCTCCGTGTGGCCCGCACCATCGCCGATCTGGACGGCGCAGAGCAGATCGCGCTGCCCCATCTGGCGGAGGCGCTGCAGTACCGTCCCCCGGAGTATCTGCAGCTCTGATCTCCCCGCAGGCATCGACACACGCTCCAATCATACGAAAACCGCCCGCGGCAGCTGCCGCGGGCGGTCCTTTTCGCCGGAGTTTATGGCGCACCCTTACCAGGTGCGGGAATTCAGCTCCCGGAACTGGGCAACGGTGGGAACATGGGAATTCATGCCGCCGTCCACATTGATGATCTGGCCGCTCACATAGCTGCTCTCATCGGAAGCCAGGTAGACGCACAGATGGCCGATGTCCTCGGGGCAGCCGTAGCGATTGACCATGATATTGCTCAGGAACACATCCTTCAGCGCCTGGGGCACATGGGCCTCGTTCTGAGGGGTGACGATCAGGCCCGGGCGGACACAGTTGCAGCGGATGTTCTGCTTGCCGTACTGCAGCGCGGTATACTGGGTGAGCATATTCACGCCGGCCTTGGCGCAGGCGTAGGCGGTGGAGCCCAGGTCTCCGGCGCAGGAGGCCATGGAGCCGATGTTGACAATGGAGCCGCCCGCCTCATTCTTCTGCATATAAGGGAGCACGCACTTGGTGGCAAAGAAGGTGCCGCGCATATCGCTCTGGAACACGCTGTCCCACATCTCCAGGGTAAGCTCGTCCACGCGGCCATCCTTGAGGCCCACATTGGCGGCGTTATTGACCAGAACGTCGATCTTTCCGAACTTTTCGGCGGTGTCGGCAAAGAGCGCTTCCACGCTTCCCGTATCGGTCATGTCCATGTAGTGGTACCAGGCTTCTCCGCCCTCTTTTGCGATCTCATCCACCACTGCCTGACCCTTTTCCTGTCTGCGGCCGCAGATGACCACTTTCGCGCCCTCTGCCGCGAACAGCTTCGCGATGCCGATGCCGATGCCGCTGGTAGAACCGGTCACCACAGCGACCTTACCTTTTAACCTATCCACAAAAAAGACCTCCTGTTCACAAAATACTTGTGCCGAAACACTGAAAACGCCTCATTCAAATGGCAATTCCATGATACAACTTATTCATAAATTGTGTCAAGTTCCCAATTTGTACACTTAATATCCATTCGCACAGCTCATTTTTAGCGTCAAAGCACAAAAAATGCCCGCAGATCCCGTCTGTAGGCAAAAAGTTTGTTAATTATTTGAACAATTTTGACCGCAAGGAACGCGAGCGGAAAGAAAAAACATCGCCTCCGACACGGTCGGAGGCGATGTTCTGCGTGTTTCAATCAGCTCACGAAGCAGATAATGAGGGTCAGGACCAGGAACACAATGGCGATCCACTTGGTCATCTTGGCCAGACGGGCGTCGGCGGACTTGGCCTTGTTCTTGGACAGGAAGGTGTCGGCGCCGCCGCTGATGGCACCGGACAGGCCGGCGCTCTTGCCGGACTGCAGCATCACGATGGCAATCAGGCCCAGAGCCACGATAAAGTAGATGATGGACAGAACGATCTGAGCGGTAGTCATAAAAATCCAATCCTTTCGGTATCTTTATTCTTTCATCAAATGGGCGCAAAGGCCCCACACAAGTACGTTGTATCATACCATAAGATATTTGCGATTGCAAGCACTTTTTTCGGCTTTTCCCTTTTTTCTCTCAAAGGCCCTCTATCCAGCGTATCTCCTTCGGCGCCGGCCCGGAGCAGCACACCGCGGCGCGCCATCCCTCTCCGGCAAAGCCGGCCCAGGGGCAGTCCGGTGGGGTCTGTATCCGGCGGGGCGGAAAAATTGCCTCGCCGTCCCGTTTGCACCGGCTCTCTTTCAAGGTCCAGATGCGGCAGAACTCCTCCCAGCTCCCATCAAACTCCGCCAGCTCCGTCTCGTTCATCACATACGCGGGGAGCCTCTCCCGGTGGGGGCGCACCGCCTCGATATCCACCCCCACGGGGCCGTCGTCGGACAGAGCGCACAGGGCATACCCCCCGCTGTGGGACAGGGACATCCACCGTCCCGTCACCCCGGAGAACTCCGGCTTACCCTTCGCTCCCCGCTCCAGCTCCGGGACTTCCCGCCAGCCCCAGAGGGATCTGACCGCCGCCGCCGTCAGCCCGCGGCTCAGTTTTTTCCCGTCGTCGCCTTTCGCGCCGAAGACCACCGTCATGCCGTCACCCCACAGGAAAAGCCCGGTAAGCACCGGGCTTTTTTCATTCCTTTTTCTTGTAGTCCCGCACTTCTTCCTCGGGCACCTCATAGTTCTCCATGACATCCTTCAGCGCGTCCATGTATTTCTTGGACTTATGCACCACAAAGGCGTCCTGGTCGATGGGCATATCCAGCTCGTCCATCCGCCGCACGCTCCAGATGTAGAGAGAGTCCAGCGCCGGCATCAGCCGCTTCCCCGCCTCCGTCAGCTCATAGGAGACCTTGGGGGGCACCACATCATAGGCGATGCGGCGCACAAGCCCGTCGCTCACCAGTTCCTTCAGCTGCTGGCTGAGCACCTTCTCCGACAGGGGGAACACCCGCACGGCGTAATTGAAGCGGATGGACCCGAAGGTGTCGATCTCATGCAGAATGGTCATCTTCCACTTTCCGCCGATGCACTTTTGAATGTAGTGATAGGGGTTCATGGACAACTTCTCTTTCTCCTGCTCCACAGCCGTTCCTCCTTCTTGTTCGCACCGCAAAAGCCTGCTTTTTCTGAGATTTTATCATCTTTTCTCACCTTTTTCAAGTCCGAATCCGCTTCCGCAGCCACCCGCGCAGACCAAGCACAACAATCGAAGAAATTCCTGCTTTATTTTTGTGTGTTTTCAACAATCGCTTCTGCTTTTTGTACAATTATCCTCCAAAATGATTGGACTGTTTAAACAAATTTCCGGCTCTTGCCGCAAAAGCAGCTCCTTCGGGGCCGGGACACTTACAATATAGTGAGTATTGCACATTCGGCAAAAGGATTTTATTATATGAATTGAGCAAACAAATCTTTGCGCAAATCATCTGAATTACATCAAGAAAGGACGAATTATCATGATCAAGAGAACTTACGAAGAGCTGGAGCCCTACTTCCCCGCCGGCCATTTTGGCGTCACCTGCAAGCGTTATCACGGCAAGGACGAGACCGGCGCCACCAAGTTCTGGATCGGCGTGTCCGAGTTCGAGCCCGACGGCGGCGCTGACTGGGCCTATGATGACAACCCCCTGGAGAAGGTCTACTATGTCCTCGAGGGCGAGATGACCGTCACCGACAAGGATGGCAACAAGTATGTCATCCATGCCAACGAGTCCATCTCCTTCCCCCCCAACGAGGGCCGCGGCCTGAAGAACGAGTCCGGCAAGCCCGCCAAGATGCTGGTCATCATCAACTACCCCGCCTGATCACCTGATCTCCGCGATTTCTTGATCGGTACTTAAAGCGGCCCGGGGCAGGCGCGTCTGCCCCGCCGCGTTTAAGCAAAATAATATTAAGGAGGAATTTCCAATGGTTCCCGTTGAAAAAAGTTTTGTGAATAATATGTTCTCCGTCGAGGGCAAGGTCGCTCTGGTCACCGGCGCCACCGGCGCTCTGGGCTGCGTTCTGGCCAAGGCTTACGGCTATGCCGGCGCCAAGGTCTTCATGACCGGCCGCAACGACGCCAAGCTGAAGGCTCTGGAGAACGAGTTCAAGGCTGAGGGCATCGACTGCGCTTACTTCGTGGCCGACCCCGCCAAGGAAGAGGACGTGGACGCTCTGGTCAAGGCCTGCGTTGCCAAGTACGGCGAGATCAACATCCTGGCTGTTGCCCACGGCTACAACAAGCCCCAGAACATTCTGGACCAGTCCGTTGCCGATTGGCAGTACATCATGGACGCCGACTGCAAGAGCGTGTACATCGTTCTGAAGTATGTGGCCCAGCAGATGGTCAACCAGCTGGGCGGCGTGCAGCCCGCCAGCGGCCAGGGCGGCAAGATCGTTGTCGTCACCAGCCAGCGCTCCAAGCGCGGCATGGCCGGCTACACCGGTTACTGCACCTCCAAGGGCGGCGCCGACATGATGGTCGCCTCCATGGCCTGCGACCTGTCCGCCAAGTACGGCATCAACGTCAACGCCATCTGCCCCACCGTGTTCCGCTCCGACCTGACCGAGTGGATGTTCGATCCCGAGTCCGCCGTTTACCAGAACTTCATGAAGCGCGAGCCCATCGGCCGTCTGGGTGAGCCCTCCGACTTCGTGGGCTACGCCATGTTCCTGTCCTCCAACGCTTCCAACTACATCACCGGCGCTGCCTGCGACTGCTCCGGCGGCTACCTGGTCTGCTAAGAAGGAAGGCTTCGGCATGAATCAGATCAAGAACATCCTCATCGCCGGCGCCGGCATGATGGGTTCCAACATCGGCTACGTCTTCTCCTCCAACCCCGATTTCGACATCGCGCTGTACGATCTGTACCCCACCGATGTGGAGGCCAAGATCCGCACCAACACCAAGCAGCTGGTGGAGCGCGGCGTCATCACCGAGGAAGAGCTGAACGACCGTCTGAAGCGCATCCACTTCACCAATGACATTGACAGCGATCTCATCAAGAACGCCGACTTTGTCATCGAGGCCGTGTTCGAGGACATGGACATCAAGCAGGAGACCTTTGCAAAGCTGGAGGAGCGCTGCCGCCCCGACACCATCTTCTGCACCAACTCCTCCGTGATGAGTCCCTCCAAGATCTCCGCCAAAATGAAGTACCGCGAGCGCTTCGCCGGCACCCACTTCTGGAATCCCGGCCATCTGATCCCCCTGGTGGAGGTCGTCAAGTCCGACGCCACCTCCGACGAGACCGCTCAGACCATCATGGACGTGCTTGCCTCCGTGGGCAAGAAGCCCGTGCTGTGCAAGAAGGACGTCCCCGGCTTCATCGCCAACCGTATGCAGCACGCCCTGTGGCGTGAGGCCATCTCCATCGTGGAGAACGGCATCGCCGACCCCGAGACCGTGGATACCGCCGTGCGCTACTCCTTCGGTCTGCGCCTGCCCCAGCTGGGCCCCATCACCAACTCCGACATGGTGGGCACTCAGCTGACCTACAACATCCACAACTATGTCCTCCGCGATCTGGAGGACAGCCACGAGCCTTCCCCCCTGCTCCAGCAGATGCTGGACGAGGGCAATCTGGGCTTCAAGTCCGGCGAGGGCTTCCTGAAGTGGACCGACGAGCAGATCGCCGCTGAGAACGCCGCTCTCAATGACTATCTGATCAAGATGCTCTACGGCAAGTAAGCATTTCTCACCATATCAAATTTAATTTATTGGAGGTAATACCCATGGGCAAGACTGTTTTTGTTGACCTGACCCACCCCTTCGGCGCTGAGATCCCCCGCTGGCCCTACTTTGACAAGCCCGAGATCGTCGGCGCTCACTCCATGGCCAAGGGCGGTGTTCTGACCCAGCGCATCACCTGCACCATGCACACCGGCACCCACTGTGACGCTCCCCGTCACGTGATGGAGTATGAGTTCGACGGCCGCCGCGCCCGTTACTCCGACGAGATGCCCATCGACGCCTACACCGGCGAGGCTTATGTCCTCAAGATCGACATCGAGCCCTGGGGCCTGATCACCGATAAGCACCTGGACGCCGCCTGCGAGGCTTGCGGCCTGGACCAGAAGGAGCTGGAGGGCAAGGTCCTGTGTCTGAACACCGGTATGCACCGTCTGTTCGACGACTCCAAGGCTTACTATCACTACTCCGCCGGCACCGGCGTTGAGGCTGGTAAGTGGTTCGTCAAGAACAAGGTCAAGTGCGTCGCCATGGACTCTCAGGCTCTGGATCACCCCCTGCACACCGCCATGGGCAACAACGGCATGACCCGCATGAACCTGCTGGGCGCCACCGGCAACCCCATCACCGAGGAGTACATCTCCCTGTTCGGTAAGGAAGCCTACGCCAAGTTCGACAAGTGGACCTACATCGAGGTCTACGGCCAGGAGGCTTATGACGAGCTGTACGGCGATCTGGAAGAGATCGGCGTCTGGGGCACCTGGGAGCCCTGCCACAAGGAGATGCTGGGCCACGGCATCGTTGGCGTCGAGAACCTGGGCGGCGATCTGGACAAGATCCCTGCCGGCGTGAAGTTCCGCTTCAACTGCTTCCCCCTGCGCTGGTACATGGGCGACGGCTCCATGGCCCGCTGCTCTGCCGAGATCGACGAGGACCTGCTGGTTCCCGGCGTTCCCACCCGTACCTACAAGTACGGCGGCACCGGCTACGGCGAGAAGGAAGGCAACGGCGATTCCGGCCTGGCTTACATGCAGAAGCTGTTCAACCGCAACAAGTAATTAAATCAACCCACTGATGAATGTGTGGGCGCACTTTGTGCGCCCACACATTCCAAAGTTTTTTTCGAAAGGAATGTATTGCAATGGCCGGTCTGAAGAACCAGTGCAGCATAACCGTGGCCCCCACCGGCGCAGGGCCCCAGAAGGGGAATAACCCCAA
>JAQXJQ010000151.1 GCA_029009035.1 Oscillospiraceae bacterium
CATTCCGGCGGCCCTGTTCGGCGCTTTTTGCCTTGTTGTCCTTGCCTTGCGTCAGCAAGGCTGCGTCCGCCGCGACAAAAATCCCTCGAACATTGCTCGCCGGAATGTGCAAAGCAGTTTTTTCGGATCGAATTTTTGTCCGGGCAAGGAAGCGGCCGCAGAGAATACTGACGTATTGTCAAGGCCGCTGACGCAGCATGGGCGGAAATTCGCCCGAAAAAACCGGCACGGGTTCAACTCCCGTTGCCTTAAGACAAGGAGCAACTCAAATGGATGTTTTTTCGGTCATTACCCTGCTGGGCGGTCTGGCCTTCTTCCTGTACGGCATGAACGTGCTCTCCACCGGTCTGGAGCGTCTGGCCGGCGGAAAGCTGGAGACCAGCCTGAAAAAGATCACCGCCAGCCCCCTTCGCTCACTGGCTCTGGGCGCGGGTATCACCGCCGCCATCCAGTCCTCCTCCGCCGTCACCGTCATGCTGGTGGGTCTGGTCAACTCGGGCATCATGACCATCCGCCAGAGCATCGGCGTCATCATGGGCTCCAACATCGGCACCACCATGACCGCCTGGATCCTCACTCTGGTGGGCGTGGAGTCGGACGGACTGTTCATGCAGCTGCTCAAGCCGGAAAATTTCTCCCTGGTGTTTGCCTTTGTGGGCATTTTGATGATGATGGCCGCGAAAAAGGCGCGGTATAAGGACATCGGCAGCATCCTTGTGGGCTTCGCCGTTCTCATGTACGGCATGAAGCTCATGAGCGGCGCGGTCAGGCCCCTGGCGGATGTCCCCGCCTTTACCGGGCTGTTCACCGCCTTCAAAAACCCCATCCTCGGTGTGCTGGTGGGTCTTGTCATCACCGCGGTGATCCAAAGCTCCTCCGCCTCGGTGGGTATTCTGCAGGCTCTGGCCCTCACGGGAGCGGTGTCCTACGGCGCCGCCATCCCCATCATCATGGGTCAGAACATCGGCACCTGCGTCACCGCCCTTATCTCCAGCATCGGCGTCAGCCGCAGCGCCAAAAAGGTGGCGGTGGTACACATCTCCTTCAATCTTCTGGGCACCGCCGTCTGCCTCACCCTGTACTGCGCCACCAACGCCCTGTTCCGTTTCTCCTTCGCGGACCGGAGCATCGACGCGGTGGGCATCGCCGTCATTCACACCGCCTTCAACCTGTTCACCACCGCCATCCTCTTCCCCTTCTCCGGCCGTCTGGAGGCCATCGCCAACCGCCTCCTGCCCGACCGGCAGAGCGAGCAGAAGGCGGAGCTGCTGGACAAACGCCTGCTGGGCACCCCCTCCGTGGCTCTGGCGGAGTGCGACCGGCTGTGCACCTCCATGTGCGCGCTGGCGGTGTCCACGCTGAACGCCGCCCTCGCCTCTCTGAACCGCTATACCGAGGCCGCGGCGGAGGAGATCCTGGAAAACGAGAGCCGGCTGGATCACTACGAGGACTCCCTCGGCACCTATCTGGTGCAGCTCTCCTCCTGCCGCCTGTCGGAGGAGGACTCCCTGAAGGTCTCCAAAATGCTCCATGTCATCGGAGACTTTGAGCGTCTGGGCGACCACGGGGTAAACCTCCTCCACGCCGCACGGGAGCTTCACGAAAAGGGTCTCTCCTTTTCCAAAGAGGCCCAAAAGGAGCTGGGCGTGCTCACCGCCGCCATCACGGAGATCCTGTCCCGGGCGGAGTGTGCCTACGGGGAGGGAGACCTGAACGCCGCCGCGGAGGTGGAACCGCTGGAGCAGACCGTGGACCGGCTGGTGGCCGTCATCAAGGGCAAGCACATCGAGCGCCTGCAGGCTGGCCAGTGCTCCATCGAGCTGGGCTTCATCCTCTCGGACATCCTCACCAATCTGGAGCGCGTCTCCGACCACTGCTCCAACATCGCCGTGGCGGTGATCGAGCTGGCCCACCGCAGCTTTGACACCCATAAGTACATCAGCGGCCTGCGCTCGGACAGTGAACAATTCCGGGATGATCTGGAGCGCTATTCCCTCAAGTATCAGCTCTGAGCTCCATGCCCCGCCTCTCCCACGGGATGAGGCGGGTTTTTCGTACACATTTGCCATTGACATTCCGGCGTGGTCGTATATAATAGTCTGAGTATGTGTCAAGACACCTGTTAACACATTTTCACATCACGAATTGAGGTGCTCCCCCTATGGGTAAACTGAAGGAATTTTTTGAGCGCAAGGACATCGTCATCTCCGGCAAGCGCTACGGTGTTGACGCCCTGGGCGCCATGGCGCAGGGCCTGTTCTGCTCCCTGCTCATCGGCACCATCATCAAGACTCTGGGCATCCAGCTGAAGCTGGGCTTTCTCACCGACATCGGCACCTATGCCATGGCGGTGTCCGGCCCCGCCATGGCCGTGGCCATCGGCTACGCCCTGAAGGCCTCCCCCATGGTGCTGTTCTCTCTGGCGGCGGTGGGCTGGGCCGCCAACGCGGAGGGCGGCGCGGGAGGCCCGCTGGCGGTACTCATCATCGCCATCATCGCCGCCGAGTTCGGGAAAGCCGTATCCAAAGAGACCAAGGTGGACATTCTGGTGACCCCCGGCGTCACCATCATCGTGGGCGTGGCCCTGGCCAAGCTCATCGCCCCGCCCATCGGCTCCGCCGCCCGGGCCTTCGGCGCGCTCATCGACCACGCCACCAACCTCCAGCCCTTCTGGATGGGCATTGCGGTGTCCGTACTGGTGGGCATCGCCCTCACCCTGCCCATCTCCTCCGCCGCCATCTGCTCCGTGCTGGGCCTCACCGGTCTGGCCGGCGGCGCCGCCGTGGCCGGCTGCTGCGCCCAGATGGTGGGCTTCGCCGTCATGTCCTTCCGGGAGAACCGCTGGGGCGGTCTGGTGAGCCAGGGTCTGGGCACCTCCATGCTCCAGATGGGCAACATCGTAAAAAACCCCCGCATCTGGCTGCCTCCCATCCTGACCTCGGCCATCACCGGCCCCATCGCCACCTGTCTCTTCGGCCTGCAGATGAACGGCGCGGAGATCAACTCCGGCATGGGCACCTGCGGTCTGTGCGGCCCCATCGGCGTGTGGACGGGCTGGCTCGCCCCCGGCGAGACCGCCCTCAGCACGGGCGCCGTGGCCATCGTCCCCGGCGTGATGGATTGGCTGGGGCTGCTGCTGGTGTGCATCGTGCTCCCCGCGGTGCTGTGCTGGCTCTTTGGTCTGCTGCTGCGCAAAATCGGCTGGATCCGCGAGGGCGACCTGACATTGAACTGAATATCGCAACACCGCGCTCACAAAAGTCCGCTGCAGAAAATGTACTCTGCAGCGGACTTTTTGTCCCTGTATAAGAAGATGCGCACGGCCCGCCGGGGTCGGCGCTCCCCCACGAAAAAAGCCGGCGCCTATCCCGCCGGCAGGCAGCGGTATTCCTTTCCGCCCTGGGGCTCGACCCCCCGCAGGGCGAACAGCTCCTCCACGGTAACAAAGCGGTAGCCCCTGGCCATCAGCTCATCCACCGCCCGCAGGGCGGTGTCCACACTGGCGTGGTAGATGTCATGCATCAAAATGATGTCACCGTCCTGCGCTTTGTCCACCACCACACGGACCTGCCGGTCCGTGTCGTGGTCCGACCAGTCCATGGTGTCTACCGACCAGAGAATGATGGGCTCCTTTGCCCAGCGGCGCAGGCAGGGGCTGGTGAAGCCGTAGGGCGGGCGGATCATAAACTCCCGCTGGCCCAGCAGCTGCGTCAGGGTCTCCTCCAGCCGGGTGACCTCCTCCTCCAGCCCCGCCGTGTTCAAATCGGACAGCGCCTTATGGTTCTGGGAGTGCACACCGATCTGGTGCCCCTCCGCCGCCATCCGCTTCAGAATGTCCTCCCGCCCGGGGATGCGGTCCCCGATGACAAAAAAGGTGGCGTGTACCCCCCGCTGCGCCAACCCGTCCAGCAGCACGGGGGTGGTGTCGGAGCGGGGGCCGTCGTCAAAGGTGAGGGCCACGCAGGGCCCCTCCACCCTTACGGCGGCAGCCACCCGCTCCGGCTCATGCTCCTCCACGCAGGCTGCGCCGTACCAGAACCAGGGCAGCGCCCACATCACCAGCAGCAGAAGGGCCAAAACACCCGTGCGCACATCCCTTTTCCATGTGGCCAATCCCTTCACCGCCCTTTTTTGTCAGTATGCGCAGGACAAAAAAATTTATCCCGCGGTAATTTTTTCTCAAGTGAACAGGAATATTTTTCCATCTGTGCTCATACATAATAGAACTGCGGCTTGCGCCAAAACCGAACCCGGCGGGACCCTCCGCCGCTCTCCCTGCCGCAGCGTGGAAGGAGCATAACATGACACAGGTATTGCGAAAGGAAAAGAAATTTCTGCTGGCCCGGCGGGAATTTTATGCTATGAAGGGGCAGCTGGACCGGGTCCTCCACGGGGACCCTCACAACGGAGCGTCGGGCTACCGGGTGCGCTCCCTCTACTTTGACAGCATCTACGACCGGGACTTCAACGAAAAGGCGGAGGGGGTGGAACTGCGGCGAAAGCTCCGGCTGCGGATCTACAGCCCGGACAGCCCCACCGCCCTGCTGGAAATGAAGCAAAAGCAGGGGGAGCTGCAGCGCAAGCGCTCCTTGCTCCTCCCCCGGAGGGATGCGGAAGCCCTCGCCGGCGGAGACCTGCGCTGTCTGCTGCGCTGTACGGGGGAGCAGCGCCAGTTCGCCCTGGAGTGCTATGGGCTGATGACCCGGCTGTGCTACCGGCCCAAGGCCGTGGTGGAGTACCGCCGCACCGCCTATATCGCCAGGGAAAACCACATCCGCATCACCTTTGACCGGGACATCACTGCTACGGAGAGCTGCTGCAGCCTGTTCTCCCCCCGGCTGCTCATGGCGCCTGTGCTGGACCCCTCCGCCGTGGTACTGGAGGTAAAGTACAACGGGTTCCTCCTCAGCTACATTCAGCGCCTGCTCAACGCCGCGGACCGCCCGGAGGTCTCTGTGAGCAAATATTGTCGGGCCCGGCAGAGCCTGTTGTGAAAGGAGTATTTCCATGAAAAGTATCATCTATGACCTCATCTACAACCAAAAAGGGCTGTCGCTGCAGGAGATCGCGGCCCATGTGCTGGTGTCCGCCCTTCTGGGCGTTGTCATCTACATATCCTACGCCATCTCCCACCGGGGGACCGTTTACAGCAGGAAGTTCAATGTCTCCCTGCTCATCCTCACCACCCTCACGGGGACGGTGATGACCGTCATCGGCAACAATGTGGCCCTGTCCCTGGGCATGGTGGGCGCGCTGTCCATCGTCCGCTTCCGCACCGCCCTCAAGGACACCCGGGACACGGTCTATGTGTTCTGGACCATCATCGCCGGCATCTGCTGCGGCGTGGGGGACTATGTGGTGGCGGCGGTGGGCAGCGGGGCGGTGTTTTTGCTGCTGCTCCTCTTCGGCGCCATCAAAAACGACAGCCGGATGCTCCTCATCATCCGGGGCAGCCGCAGCGTGGAGGGGGAGGTCCAGTCCCTCCTCTTCCGCCGTTTCTCCAAAAAAGCGGTGCTGCGGGTGAACAACACCACGCCGGACAGCTTTGAGCTGATCTATGAGCTGTCCGCCCGGACGCTGAATAAGTCCCGGCGGGAGGCGGGGGACATCTGCGACCCCATCTACGCCCTGGGCTCCATTGAGTATGTCGATCTGGTGCTCCAGAACGACGAGATCTCCGGCTGAAAGGCGGGTCGATAGGCTTGAAGCACAAAATCGCGGGCTTCTGCGCCGTATTTGCCGCCCTGCTCGTCTCCATCCTCACCCCCGCGCTGGCCGGAGG
>JAQXJQ010000152.1 GCA_029009035.1 Oscillospiraceae bacterium
AAGGTTTTCGCCGTCTTTTTTGGGCAAAAGAACTCCGCCGGTCGGAGGTCGACCGGCGGAGCCAGACTGTCGAAAAAGTCGGATCTAACCGCACGAAGCGCAAGAGCCTCGCAGAGTTCCGTCATCCGCAGATGACGGAATAAAGTGAAATCCGTTTTTTCTGAGGACATGTGCCTCAGAAAAAACACTTCTCAGTTCGCAAGCGTGCGAGCATAGCGAGTGCGACGCAGCGAACTGCATCCCCTCGAAGAAATGCTTGCATTTCTGAGAAGCGTGTCGAAGTTCTTCGACACGCTGACGCGCTCCCGCTGTTTGCAGCGGGAGCGCGTTTTTACGGAACGAGTCCCAGAAGGCGGACCAGATTGGCCGTCACAAAGCACACGGTGAGGCCGAGAGCGGTAGGCAGCAGGACGGCTGCCGCCGTCCACTTCCTGCTTCCGGTCTCCTTGCGGATGGTGATGCAGGTGGTGGAGCAGGGCCAGTGGAAGAGGGAGAAAAGCATGGTGCACAGCGCGGTGAGCCAGGTCCAGCCGTGGGCGGTGAGCAGCTCGCCCAGGGCGAACAGGCTGCCGCTTTCCACCAGTGTGCCGCTGGAGAGATAGGCCATGAGAATCACGGGGACCACGATCTCATTGGCGGGCCAACCCAGAAGAAAGGCGGTGAGGATCACGCCGTCCAGCCCAAAAAGCCGGGCGAAGGGGTCGAGAAAGGCGGTGCAGTGATCCAGCAGAGATATGCCGCCGGCGTGAATGTTGGCCAACAGCCAGATGGCCGCTCCCGCCGGCGCCGCCACGGATACCGCCCGCCCCAGAACGAACAGGGTGCGGTCCAGCACCGAGCGCAGGATGACCTGGCCGATCATGGGCCTGCGAAAGGGGGGCAGCTCCAGGGCGAAGGAGGAGGGCAGCCCCTTCAGTACCGTGGCGGACAGCAGCCGGGAGCAGAGAAAGGTGGCGGCGGCGCTGAGAATGAGGGCGAGAAGGAGCAGCGCCGCACCGGCGAGAGAGCCCCAAAGACCGCCGCGTCCGCCCAAAAAGAAGATGGTGATGAGGGCGATCAGGGTGGGGAATTTGCCGTTGCATGGGGTGAGAGAGGAGGTGAGGATGGCGATGAGCCGCTCCCTGGGGCTGTCAATGATGCGGCAGCCGGTGACGCCGCAGGCGTTGCACCCCAGACTCATGGCCATGGTCAGCGCCTGCTTGCCGCAGGCCTTTGCTTTTTGGAAGGTGTGATCCAGCAGGAAGGCCACCCGGGGGAGATACCCCAGATCCTCCAGCAAGGTGAACAGGGGGAAGAAGATGGCCATGGGCGGGAGCATCACGGAGACCACCCAGCCCGTGACCTGCAGGATCCCGTCAATGAGCAGCCCGCTGAGCCACGCCGGCGCATCGGCCATCCAGCGGTGCACGGCCTGCTGCAGACGGCCGAAAAGGTCGGAGAGCAGGGAGGAGGGGTAGTTGGCCCCCGCCACCGTGAGCCACACCACAAGCCCTAAGAGCAGCAGCATGATGGGAACTCCGGTGGTTCGGGCTGTGAGCAGCCGGTCCAGCTTCTGACGGCGCAGCAGCCTGTCGCTGCGCCGGTCCCGCACGGCCTGAACGGCGTACTGCTCCGCCAGAGAGACCCGCTGGGTGGGGGCGGCGGGAGAACGGGGGCGCTCCGGCTGGGCCGGGAGGGCGGCGATGGCCTGCTTCAGCTGCTCGATCCCGTCCATCCGGGCGGCGGAGACCCCCACCACCGGAATATCCAGCCGCCGGGACAGGGCCTCCAGATCGATCTGAAGGCCCATGCGTTCCGCCTCGTCCAGCAGATTGACGCACAAAAGTACCTTCCCGGTCAGCTCCAGCACCTGAAGCACCAGAATGAGATTGCGCTCCAGACAGGTGGCGTCACATACCACCACCACGCCGTCGGCCTGCCCGCTTTCGATGAACTGCCTTGCCACCGCCTCCTCCGGGGAGTGGGCGGCCAGGGAGTAGGTGCCGGGGAGGTCCACCAGCTGGTATTCCTCCCCCTCGAAGGTGTAAGTACCCCGGGCTACCGTCACCGTTTTTCCGGGCCAGTTGCCGGTGTGCTGGCGCAGGCCGGTGAGGGCGTTGAACACGGTGGATTTCCCCACATTGGGGTTTCCCGCCAGGGCGATCACCGGCGTCATGTGGCCACCGCCTCGGAGCGTGTTTTCTTCAGCAGGATCCCGTCGCTGTCAGAGCGGCGAAGGGCGATGAGCGCGCCGCGGATGAGGTAGGCACAGGGGTCGCCGGCGGGACTTCGGGCCAGACAGGTCACCCTCGTGCCCGGGATCAGCCCCAGATCGGTGAGCCGCCGTTCCATGGAGGGCCGGGCGGAGACCCGGGCGACATAAGCGCTCTCCCCAAGGGGGAGCGCCGATAAGGTCAAGGTTTCATACATGGATATCGCTCCTTTGCTGCGGGCGGCTGTACCGCCCCGCTACCGCATTCTATGAGCGATGTGCTCTCCCTGTGTACGACAAAAAATGGGGCTGTTGCAGAACTATCGCTCTGCAACGGGCTCTTGCGTTGATATGGCGATTATTACGGGGTACGCCAAAAGCTCCCTGGGATAAGCAAGGTGTTAAACCGTACGGAGAAATAGAAATTGTTTCGCCTGCGGGCGAGTTTCTTTTTGCTCGTGCAAAAAGAAACCAAAAACACGCATAAGGGTTGCACCCTTATGTATCCTGCCGCGCAGTACGATACGATCCCACCTCAAGTCGGCGCTGTGGGCGGAGTGTCTCAAGCGGTTTCTCCGCTGCGCTTCGTGCCTGCCTGTGTTTGGTGCCAAGCCTACCCACAACACGCCTCAACAAGGCGCGGTATCCTGGGGCGCTGGGTGTTCTTGCCACTGAACTGTGCGGCAGCAGATACGAAGCTGCCATTGTATCCGGTTTCGTGCGCCGGTGATGGTTGCTGAAACCGAAGTGTATCAAGCGGGTTTCTTAAGGGCGGCAGCCCTTAAGCGACTCTTTGGTGACTTTCTGGTCGTGCCAGAAAGTCACCCGTCGGAGACAAACAGAAAGGACTGTTGCAGAACAGAGCATTCTGCAACAGCCCCTTTTATGCCCAGAGCCGAATGTTACAGCTTTTTCAGATCCTTCAGCACCCCGGTGACCATGGCCTCGGGCACCCACGCCGTCATAAAGTCCGCCAGCTGTTCCAGGGTCACCGTTCTGGCCGCTCCCTTCACCGGATGCCGCCCCAGCATGGGGATGCGTTTTTGAAACACCGCTCTGCTTCTCGGATCGTCCCACAGTTCTCCCAATGTGATCTTCTGATTGCGCAGATCCATTTTGCTCACCTCAGCACCATTGTATGCGCGCCGCGTATAATCTGCCCGCAGCGGGGCAAACTTCTCCCTGTATCCCGAATACAAGGAGGAAACTGTTATGTTCGATCAGACCAACCCCAGCATCAAGTGTTCCGTCAACAGCTGCACCTATCACAAGGATCAGCACTGCACCCTCAACGAGATCCAGGTGGGCTGCTGCCAGAACAACGTGGGCCAGTGCGAGCAGACCGAGTGCGCCTCGTTCAAGCTGGGCGACCACGGCACCCAGTGCAACCGCACTTAAGCGCAAAGAATCCCCGTGCAGCTTTGCTGCACGGGGATTCAGACTGTAGACAAAGCCTCGC
>JAQXJQ010000153.1 GCA_029009035.1 Oscillospiraceae bacterium
GCATATTTTCTTAACGCTGCGGTGACCTGGCCTCCGGGCTGATTTCATGGAAAAACGAAGGGGCTGTTGCAGAGTATTCCTTCTGCAGCAGCCCTTTCTGTTTGTCTCCGACGGGTGACTTTCTGCCCGACCAGAAAGTCACCAAAGAGTCGCATAAGGGCTGCCGCCCTTAAGAAACCCGCTTTTCACACTTCGGTTTCAGCAACCATTACCGGCGCACGAAACCGGATACAACGGCCGCTTCGTATCTGCTGCCGCACAGCTCGGTGACAAGGTTGCCCAGCGTCCCAGGGTACCGCGCCTGAGTTGAGGCGGGTTGGGGCCCGAAGCCTCCCCTGTGTAAGGGGAGGTGTCTGCCCAAAGGGCAGACGGAGGGGTTGTTTTACCCCACTGCCCTTTCCTCGCGGCATAGCCGCTGCGGCCTACGCTAAAAATATGCCACCGGCATATTTTCTTAACGCTGCGGGGCTTTTGACTCACCCCACAATAACTGCCGCATCAACGCAAGAGCCCGTTGCAGAGCAATCATTCTGCAACGGGCCCTTTTCATTTTGCGGAGGCATTTTTTTGCTTGCTGTACTGTGCCCAGGTGATAAAGGTGTTGTCTCTGGGGGCGTCCCGGAGGATGACCCGGGGGGACTCCTGTACCACGGTGGCGTTGTCGGGCACATCAAAGGCCACCACCGCGTTGGCGCCGATGCGCACATTGTTCCCGATGGTCACATTGCCGATGATCTTGGCGCCTGCACCGATGTACACATGATCCCCGATGGTGGGGGCGCCCTGCCCCCGGCTGTCGGGGAGGGTGTTGGCGCCGACGGTCACCTGATGGAAGATGGTGCAGCCGGTGCCGATCTTCGCGCCGTAGGAGATGAAAATGCCGCACAGACCATGGGGGGTGACAAAGTGGTTGACCTCCTCAATGCAGGGGATGGTGGCGTTATTGCGGTCCAGAATTTTCTGCATGGAATGGGTATAGAATGGGAGGAGCGCTTTTTGGATGGGGGTGGGACGGACGAGGATATCACGCAGGCGCCAAAACTTCTCCACCGGGTCAGGGGAGAAAAAGCGCTTGATTTTGCGCAGCAGCTTCCACATGGAGAGACCTCATTTCAGATCAGTTTTTTTACGCCGGGTATGAGCCGGAGCGCGGCGGTCACCGCCAGCGCGCAGAGGAATACGGCCACCTCAAAGATCACCACGGCGAACATGGGATGCATCACGCCGCACAGGGCGGTGAACATGGGCCGCAGCCGGAGAATAAAGAAATCGGAGAGCAGGTAAATGCCCAAGGTGCACCGCCCCAGTGCGCGGATGGCGCGGGAGAGCGTCGGGCCGAAGGCGTGATGGGAGCAGAGATATCTGACCAGCACAAACAGACAGGCCGAGGGGAGCATGATGGTGATGAAATAGCGGTTGTCCAAAAACAGATAGGAGGCGCCGCTCTCCACACGCAGGGCTTCATAATAGGTCATGCCCACATTGAAAGCGGTGCAAACCGCGAAAATGAGCGCAGCCCACAGAGCTTTGCGCCCGGTGACTGTGGAATACCGCTCCAGATAGGAGCCGAGGAAGAGCGCCCCAATGCTTCCGGTGAACAGCGGCAGCGCCAGATCGGCGGAAAAGCTGAGGTTCAGCCCCGTAAAGTGGGCGAGTATGGGGAGGGTGTTGAGGATGCAGAAGCAGACGATCAGGAGGTAGCGGTAATGGGTTCGGGTCATGTTTGCCGCCAGCAGCTGCAGGAAGGGAAGCATGAGCAGGACGCCGATATAGAGGTAGAGATACCAGTAGGCGTTGGTGACCGGCCCGTGGATCACACCGCTCACCCAGACCTTGAGGGCGGGCAGGAACCCGCCTGCGGCCAGCATGCCGGGGTAGAGATACAGCAGGGCGAACGCCGCGAGAATGACGGCGTACCGCAGCGTGCGGGACAGGGCTTGGCGAAGGGTGTACCGCCTGGGCAGCAGAGTGACGCCGGAGACCATCAGAAAGAGGGGCACCGCCACCTTGCTGCAGTAGAAATAGGTGACGGAGGCGAACCAGGTAAGGCTGCCCGGCTGTGCGGCCAAAAAGATGTGGGAGTTGGTGTGGTTGATGAGGACGCAGAAGCAGGCGATGATACGCAGAAGCTCCGGATACAGCATCCGCTCACCTGTTTTCTGTTCGGACGGCTCAGCCATGAATACACCTCCCCTTTGACCGCGGTACATACGCGTCTACTTTACCACAGACAGGGCGGATTTTCAATGTGTATCCATTGTGCCGCGCAGGGAAATATGCGCTGCGCAGGGAAGTTCGGCTTGCAATTTGGGGCGAGATATAGTAAAATAACTCAGTGATACTTTTTTGCTTTAATGCGTCACAGGAGGAAGGATATCATGGTCAACGAAGCCATGCGCAAGCTGGGTGCTCAGGGAAATCCCATGCGGGTGCTGTTTGAATACGGAAAGAAACGCGCCGCCGTCATCGGCGCGGAAAATGTGCTGGATTTTGCCCTGGGCAACCCCTCGGTGCCGCCACCGGCCCGGGTCAACGAGGTGATCCGGGAGGTTCTGGACGGTCCCCGGGCCGACTCCATCCACGCCTACACCAGCGCTGCCGGCGATCTGGATGTGCGCCGCACCCTGGCCAAGTCCCTCAACCGCCGGTTTGACGCCGCCTGCCGGGCGGAGGACCTGTTCCTCACCGCCGGCGCCGCTCCCGCCCTGTGCGCCTGTTTGAAGGGCCTGTGCTGTCCCGGGGACCAGTTCATCGTCATCGCCCCTTATTTTACCGAATACCGGGTGTTTGTCGAGGGCGCGGGGGGCGAGGTGCTGGAGGTCATGGCGGAGAAGGACACCTTCCTGCTGGACATTCCCGCCATTGAGGCGGCCCTCAACCCCCGGGTGAAGGGCGTGGTCATCAACTCCCCCAACAACCCCAGCGGCGTGGTGTACCCCAGCGAAAACCTCATCGCCCTGGGCGACCTGCTGCGCCGCAAGAGTGCCTTCTTCGACCACCCCATCTATCTGATCTCCGACGAGCCCTACCGTGAGGTGGTCTATGACGGGGTGCAGGTGCCTTGGGTGCCCCACTACTATGAGAATACCCTGGTCTGCTATTCCTACAGCAAGGCCATCTCTCTGCCCGGAGAGCGCATCGGCTATGTGCTGGTGCCCCCCGCCATGGACGATCACGATGTGGTCTATCAGGCGGTGGCGGGAGCGGGCCGCTGTACCGGCCATATCAATGCCCCCGCCCTGTTCCAGCAGGTGGCCGCCGCCTGTGACGGCATGGTCAGCGACCTCACCGCCTACACCACCAACCGCAACCTGCTGTATGAAAACCTCACCGCCATGGGCTTTGAGTGCGTGAAGCCCAACGGCACCTTCTATCTGCTGATGAAGTCCCCGGAGCCGGACGCCGCCGCCTTCAGCCGCAGGGCTATGGAGCTGGACCTCCTGTTTCCGGACACCGGCAGCTTTGCCTATCCCGGCTATGTGCGCATCGCCTACTGCGTGCCCACCAGGCGGGTGGAGATGTCTCTGCCCCGTTTCCGCAAGCTGGCGGAGATGTATGGGCTTACCCCCGCGGAGAACGGCTGACAAAAGATCCCGCTGCAGATTTTGCTCTGCAGCGGGATTTTCATATTTCTTTATTTCGTCTGTTTCTTTCTGAATACGAAGAAACGCTGGCCGCAGTAGTTGAGCAGGACGAACAGCCCCATGCCCACCAGCATGGCAGCGTTTTCCTGAATGCTTTGGCCAAAGCCGCGGAGCACCAGTTTGGCCAGAGGCTTTGCCACGCCGTAGGCCAGCAGGTAACACAGGGTGATGCTGAGCACAAAGCGGGGGAGGGTCTGGCCGGTGCGCCCCTTCTCCTGAAAGGTGAAGTGTTTGTTCAGCACATAGCTGAGGATGCTGCCGAACACATAGTTGGACGCGCTGGAGATCCAGTAGTTCAGGTGGAGCAGGTTGTAGAACACAAACATGATGGCGGTGCCGAACAGGGTGTTGGCCACGCCCACCAGAATGAACTTCCAGAAGGTCTTGTCAAAAAATTTCTTCAGCATACGGTGTCCTCTGTGCCGGGGTGCTGCGTGCCGCAGGTCTCGGCGATGATATAGCGTGGGCGGCCCTTGATCTCCTCATAGATGCGGGCGATGTAAAATCCGATGATGCCCAGACTGAGCATAATGAGCCCGCAGCTGAAGAGGTTGATGAGAATGACGGTGGTAAATCCCTCCAGAGCGGTGCCGGAGAACTTGCGCACCAGGGTCTGGATGCCCAGCACCACGGAAATGAGCAGGAAGATGGCGCCCATCCAGCTCACCAGATGCATGGGAGCGGTGGAGAAAGAGGCGATGTTGCTCAGGGCGTAGCGCACGAGGGCGCGGGGGGACCACTTGGACTGACCGCTGAGGCGCTCCTGCACCTCGTAGGGCAGCTCGACGCGGCGGAAGCCCACCCAGTAGGACAGGGCGCGGAAAAACACATGGCGCTCGGGCATGGCGTTGAGGGCGTCCACCACCTTGCGGTCCAGCAGCTTGAAGTCGGAGGCTCCGGCCATGTTCAGCCCGGAGGCCTTGCTGATGAGGCGGTAAAACAGCCCCGCGGAAGCCCGGTAGACGCCGCTCTCCGTTCCCCGGTGGGCTTTGACCCCCTCCACCACCTCGTAGCCCTGTTCCCAAAGGCGGTACATCTCCACGATCTTCTCGGGAGGGTGCTGCAGGTCGCAGTCCATCACCACGCAGCAGTCCCCCTTTGCCTGCTCCAGACCGGCGAACATGGCGGCCTCCTTGCCGAAGTTCCGGCTGAAGCGCAGGCCGCTGACATGGCTGCTTTTTTGGGCCTCCCGTTCGATGGCGCTCCAGGTCCCGTCTTTGGAGCCGTCATCCACGAACAGGATGTGATAGGGGATCCCGGCCTGCTCCAGCACGGCGGAGACGCGCCGCGCGGCCTCAGAAATGACGGGTTCCTCGTTATAGGCGGGGAGAATGACACAGAGCATGGGATCACACCTTTCTGTGGGGAAGTTCAGGAAAATTTGACCACCAGAACGCCGTCCAGCATTTGGATGGAACCGTCGCCGGGGTAGCAGGGCATGGCCGCGTAGGCCTCGGTTTGGGCGATGGCGGTCAGGGCCTCATCGGGCACATAGTTGTAGCTGCTGCCGGTGAAGTGGTAGATCACGCTCTTGCGGGAGTAGGTGTTGATGGCGGACTCGCCGGTGAGCACGCCGGTGAGCTGGGTATTGATGTGGGGAGTGGGCATGGAGGCGCGGCCCACAAGGGCCACGGGGGTCTCGGTGGTGAAGCCGGGATAGGACTCGATCCGCCCGGTGAGCTTCACGAAAAAGGCGTAGGAGTTCTCATAGGTGAGGTCCATGTAGAAGTAGGCCCGGTTGGTGATGACGGCGCACTCGTAGCCGCAGAGGAACTGCAGCGCCAGCAGCAGCGCCGCGGCCGCCGTCCCCAGCCGCCGGAGAGACGGCTTGTGGGCGGGCACGCTGAGGCGGTCCAGCACCATGGCGGGGAACAGAAGGGTGAACACCAGGGAGTAGAGCATGACGGTGTGCACCGCGGGGGCGCCGGCCATCACATATACCAGGTTGGAGGCAAGAGGATAGGCCAGCACCATCAGCGCCAGCAGGACCACCGTCCCGGGCCTGCGGTAGAGCCTGCGGCGGAAGAAGTTGACCGCCAGACCGGCAATGCCGGAGAGGATGCACAGCACAGCCAGCACGGGGAAGAAGCGGTGGAAGATGGGGAAGGCCCGGCCCAGGTAGAATTTGGCAAAGACGCGGTAGGCGGCGTCGATACGCCCCGCCAGGGTGGGCAGATCCAGCTTGCCCATCTGGTCAATGCCCTGGTAGTCCAGCAGCTGTGTGCCGGTCTGCCACAGGCGGAGCTTGAGGATGGCGAAGTAGAGGAGGATGCCCAGGACCAAAAAGAGGACATATTTGGCGCAGGTCACGAAGCAGTCCTTCCATCGGCCCGCCCAGCGCTGCTCGCACACATCCAGAATGAGGGAGAGTACCGTCAGCGCCACCGCGTAGGAGAAATAGGACTGGTAGCAGCCCATGGCAAGGGCGATGGAAATGCTGCCCAGCAGCATGAGGGGCAGCTTGTCCCGGCGGATGAGGAGCACGCCCAGCGCGGAGCAGGCCAGGGCAAAAAAGTACTGAGGCGCGGTGAGCATATAGGCATAGGTGGAGGCCACCACCGGGAAGGAAACCAGGGTGAAGACCGCCAGCAGAGCGGGGAGCGGGCGGCGGAAGCGGAGCACCTTGATGGTGACGGTGACGCCCAGCGCCAGGAAAAGGGCGCCCACGACGCCGCTGAGCCATGCGCTGCTGAAGCTGTCGGTCACCCGGGAGATGGCAAAGAGCAGCCACCGGCCGGAGGCCAGCCCCTTCCGGCAGCTGTCGAACAGGCCGTGGGCGTCGTCGTGGTTGATGAATTTGTGGGTGAACATATAGAGGTGGACCAGCAAAGTGAGCAGGAAGCTCCCGCAGAACACCGTGCAGTCAAACCGGGAGATATACTTTTTCCATTGCGCCAGCATCCGGTCCAGCGGGTTCTGTTGGGTTTCTTCCATGGGGGCACCTCGTTTCGGGTATGGTGTGATTTAATAGCGGAAGCGGTACACGCAGCCGGTTTTTGCCGGGAGGGTGAGCATCAGTCCGCTGGCGGACACGGTGGGGATCTCCGGCAGGGGAGCGGAGGCGGTGGAGAGGACCGGCTCGAGCCTGCGGTCCACAGGGATGTTCAGCATCCAGACGGGAAGGTTGAGGGAGAGGGGGCTGTCGCCGTTGTGGATGACCACCACAGCGCAGTCCTCCCGGTCAAAGCGGCCGTAGGCGATATAGCCGTCGCCGGCGGCAAGGGGGATCAGGCTGCCCCGGCGCAGGCAGTGAAGCTCTTTGCGCAGGGAGGCGGCTCTCCGGTGAAAGTCCAGCAGACCCCGGTTTTCGCGGCCCCAGGGGTAGGTGCGGCGGGAGTCGGGATCGGTCCAGCCCACCTGACCGGCCTCGTCACCGTAGTAGATGCCGGGGGAGCCGGGCCAGGTCATCTGGATGAGCACGGCCAGACGCATGACCCGCTCGTCCACCTGTTGGCCCGCGGCCTCGGCCCCTGCGCTGTCCAGCCGGCCCACGGTGCGGTTGGTGCGGGTGAGGAAGCGGGAGTGATCGTGGTTGGAGAGCTGGTTGAGGGCGGCGTCCAGACAGGGGCGGGGGAGCCGGCTCATGTGGAGGCGCATACTCTCGAAAAACAGCGTTCCGTTGTTGAGCTTTGCCCCGTCGAAGTAGTCGCTGTGCTTTTCCATGCCGGTGAGGAACCATGTCACCGGCTCCATAAAGGCGTCGTAATTCATCACGGTGTCCCACTGGCTGCCGTCCAGCCAGGCGGCGGGGTCGCCATAGTGCTCGGCCAGAATGACAGCCTCGGGATTTGCCTGGCGCACACGGCGGCGGAAGGCCCGCCAGAAGGCGTGGTTGACTTCGGGGCTGTGCCCCAGGTCCGCGGCCATATCCAGCCGCCAGCCGTCCGCCCCGTAGGGCGCGGACACCCAGCGCTGGGCCACATCCAGCATATGCTCCGTCAGCTCCCCGCTGCCCTCATAGTTCAGCTTGGGCAGGGTGGGGAAGTCCCACCAGCCCTCATAGGGGGCGTCGGCGCGGTCATTGCCGGAGAAACAGAAATAGTTCCGGTAGGGGCTGTCCACGCTCTGAAACGCGCCGGGGGCGTAGCTGCCGCCGGCCCGGCGGTAGATGCCCTCCCGGTCCATCCATTTGTTGAAGGAGCCGCAGTGGTTGAACACGCCGTCAATGACGATGCGCATACCCCGGCGGTGCATCTCCTCCACCAGGCGGGCGAAATAGGCATTGCTCTGCTCCAGATTGGCCCTGGAGGTCACGCGGCGGATGTACCGCGCAGACTTGGCGTTGTCGGCGCTGTGCCTTCCCGGCGTACCGGGGCAGTCGTCGGTGATCACCGCCAGATGGGGGTCGATATAGTCATAGTCCTGGGTATCGTATTTGTGGTTGGAGGGGGAGAGGAACAGGGGGTTGAAGTAGACGGTCTCCACGCCCAGAGAGCGGAGGTAGTCCAGCTTTTCCATCACGCCCTGCAGGTCTCCGCCGTAAAAGTTGCCCACATCCAGCTTTTTGGGGAGGGCGTTCCAGTCCTTTACCCTGTGGACGGGACCGTGGTAATAGTATTCCCCGTTTTCCACATCGTTGGACTTGTCCCCGTTGCAAAAGCGGTCGGTGAAGATCTGATAGTAGAGGGTGCCGATGGCCCATTCGGGGATGTGGAACTGGGGGAGGATGGCGAAGTGTCCCTCCCTGGGCGCCTGTTCGGTGCAGCCCAGCCGGCTGTACCAGAGGCACTGGGCGCCGTCGGACACATTGAAGTAGTATTGCACCGGCTCCTTGGGGCAGGTGAAGGACACCTCGTAGAGGTCAAAGTACCCGGTTTGTGCGGTGCGGCGCATGGGGAGGGCGTCACCGTTCACATAGGCGAGGGCAGAGGTCACATCGTCCCGCAGGGTACGCAGGCGGAGGGTGACCCGGTCGCCGGGCCGGGGCTGATAGGGGGATTTAAACTCTGCTGTCTCATCACTGAACAGCGCGCTTTTGTTTATCATGGGTATGACCCCCTGCGTCCTGAAATAGTGGTAAAAATTATAGCACAAAAAGGGGACAGTTTCAACATGGGAAAGGGTGAAATGCGCGACACAAAAAGAAACTGCGGAGCGCTTTCGCGCTCCGCAGTTGGGATTGATCCGATGGAATCAGAACAACAGGCCCCAGGCAAGGAAGCCGAGGCAGGCGACGATGCCGGTGAAGATCAGCACGATGACCAGGTAACCCATGACGTTGCGGGCGGACAGGCCGGCAACACCCAGAGCGGGCAGAGCCCAGAACGGCTGGATCATGTTGGTCCACTGATCGCCCCAGGCGATGGCCATGGCGGCGCGTCCGACCTCAACACCCAGCTTCTCGGCAGCGGGCATGACGATGGGACCCTGGACAGCCCACTGGCCGCCACCGGAGGGAACGAAGAAGTTCACGATACCGGCGGACAGGAAGGTCCAGATGGGGAAGGAGACGGGGGTGGAGATGGCGGCGAAGAAGTTGGAGATGATGGCGGCCAGAGACAGACCGTCAGCGTTCTTGGCGACCATCAGGCCCATGATACCGGCGTAGAAGGGGAACTGCAGCAGGATGCCGGCGGCGCCGGAGGCGGCCTCACCGATGGCGTCCACATACTTACGCAGGTTGCCGTGAGCCAGGATACCCAGGAACATGAAGATCATATTGACGATGTTCAGACCCAGGTTGAAGCCCTGGGTGACGAAGTAGTAAATGATGTAGCCGAAGCCCATGACCAGAACGATGACCCACAGGATCTTGCTGTGCTCGATCTTGTCGGCGGGGGTGTCGATGTTGTACTTCTTGGGCTCGGGATCGACCAGCAGCTCGGGGCTGACGGCGATAGTGTGCTCCTTGTCGGGGTGCATGGCGTAGTTGACCAGAGGCATCAGGACCAGGATCAGACCCACCATGATGAGGTTCATGGGGTGGAACAGGGGGGCGGAGGTAGCGGCCTGATAGGTGGTCTCACCGATGGTGTAGCCGCCGGCGATGGTCAGGGGGATGGAGCCGGAGAAGCCGGCGTGCCAGATCACGAAGCCGGAGTAGGCGGAGGCGATCAGCAGAGGATAGTCCACGTCGCGCACGCGGCGGGCGATCTCCTTGGCCAGCAGAGCGCCGGCGATCAGACCGAAGCCCCAGTTCAGCCAGCAGCAGATGGTGGAGATGACGGTGGTGACGATGATGGCGCTCTTCTTGCTGTTGGCAAGACCGGCCACCTTGCGCAGGATCTTCTTACAGATGTTGGCGGAGGCCAGGGCGGAGCCCAGAACCAGAACCAGAGCCATCTGCATGGAGAAGCCCAGCAGGTTCCAGAAGCCCTTGTCGTTGCCCCAGGCGTTGATCATGGCGATGGGGCCCTGGGCGGTTCCGACCATGGCGGCGATAAACACCACGATGGTCAGAATGACTGCGAACAGGAACGGATCAGGAAGCCATCGGTTGATGACCCGGACGCAGCCGTTTGTGAATTTTTTGAACATAACAATTCTCCCCTCTTAACTGGCGTCATGCCAGTTCATAGTTGTATAATAATACCACAAAAGCAAAAAGTCAACAGCAATTCCTTGTGGAAAAGGACAACTGTGCCGGAGGGGGAGGGAGGGGAGCGCCGAAAATGGCTTGATGGTCCGCTTTTTTACAGGGGGAGAAATATCGCTGCGCCGTGCCGGGGAAGGGCACGGCGCAGCATGTTTGTCAAAAAGAAAACAAAGACAGGGGGAGAATGCCGCGCCCCGGGTCAGCCCATCTCCCACATGCTCTTTTCCGGGAGCTTGAGGGCGAAGCGCTTGAGGAGCCATGCCTCGCACAGGGGCAGCCACCGGGCCGCGTCCCGGTCGATGCAGGACAGGGAGGGGGCGCTGGACTGGGTGGCGGTGGCCAGACCGTGGTCGCCGTGCTCGAAAACGTGCACCTCAAAGGGGATGTGGGCGTCGGCCAGCGCCTTGGCCATGATGAGGGTGTGCTGCACGGGCACCAGCGCGTCCTCCGAGGTGGCCCACAGGAAGGTGGGGGGCATATGCTCCGTCACATGGCGGTTGGGACTGACTTCCTCCAGCAGGTCGTGCCCGGGGTGGTCGGTGCCCAGAAAGGCGGTGTTCGAGGCCACAAACAGGGCGGCGCCAAAGGGGTCGTCTACCGGGTTTTCCTGCATATACACATAGTCGCTGTGGCCATAGCACAAAATGGCGGCGGCGGGACGGAACTGGGAGGCATCCCGGCCAAGGGTCCCGGAGATGAGGGGGGTGTGCCAGTTGGCGGCATACATGGCGCAGTTGTGGGCGCCGGCGGAGAAGCCGCACACCGCGATGCGCTCCACATCCACCTTCCACTGTTTGGCGTGGTGGTGGATACAGGCGAAGGCGGCGGCGATGTCCAGCATGGGGCGGGGGTGGCGGCAGTGCTCTTTGGGGAGGAAGGTCTGGCTGAGATCAGGGAAGTCGGGACGGCCCTCATTGTAAACGCTGTAGCGCAGCACGAAGGCGTG
>JAQXJQ010000154.1 GCA_029009035.1 Oscillospiraceae bacterium
CCCCCCGGGTCATCCTCCGGGACACCCCCAGGGACAACACCTTCATTACCTGGGCGGAGTACAGCAAGCAGAAAAACGCCACCGCAAAATGACAACTCCCCACATTCCCGTTGGGAATGGGGGGAGTTCGTTTTCCCATGAAATCAGCCCGGAGGCCAGGTCACCGCAGCGTTAAGAAAATATGCCGGTGGCATATTTTTAGCGTAGGCCGCAGCGGCTGTGCCGCGAGGAAAGGGCAGGTCGTTACGGCGCTTCGTCAGCCCGGAGGCCAGGTCATATCCCGACCGGAGAGCACATGGAAGTGCAGGTGATGGACGCTCTGGCCCGCCTGCTCGCCGCAGTTGGACACCACCCGGAAATCGGTGACGCCCAGTCCCTCGGTGACCTTGGAGATCACCTCGAAGCAGTGGGCCACAATGGCGGAATTGTGGCGGTTGATCTCGCCGCAGGAGGCGATATGGGCCTTGGGGATCACCAGAAAATGAATGGGAGCCTGGGGGTCGATGTCGTAGAAGGCGTAGCACAGGTTATCCTCGTACACCTTATTGGACGGGATCTCCCCCTTGATGATCTTGCAAAACAGGCAGTTGGGATCATAGTTCAACACATCAGACATAGAATTACCTCCCGAAAATGCTGATTTTTACAGGCCCAGGGTCTCCGCCACCAGATCGTCCACGGCAGCCAGAGCGTCGTCCACCTTCAGAGGATCGGTACCGCCGCCCATGGCGGAGTCGGGCTTGCCGCCGCCCTTGCCGCCGCAGATGGCGGTGACCTTGCGGATGATGTCGCCTGCCTTCACGCCCCGGGCCACAGCTTCCTTGCCGCAGGAGGCCACAAAGGTGATCTTGCCGTCGTTGACGCCGGCGATGACCGCCACCACATTGTCCGCCTTGCTGCGCACGGTATCGCCCATCTGGCGAAGCTTGGCGCCGTCGCCGTCGGGGATGGTGGCGGTGATGACCTTCAGCCCGCCCACCTCATGGGCGCCGAAGAAGATGCGGTCCACCTCGCCGGCGGCCTCGCGGGCCTTGAACTTCTCCACCATCTGGTGCAGCTGCTTGACCTCAGCCATAACGGACTCGGCCTTCTCCCGCAGCTCGCCGGGCTTGGCCTTCAGAGAGGCGGCAGCCTGGAAGAGCATCTCCTGGTTGCGGTTCATGACCTCCAGAGAGGCCTTGCCGGTGGTGGCCTCAATGCGGCGCACGCCGGAGGCCACGGAGAACTCGCTGGAAATGTGGAACACGCCCACCTTGGCGGTGTTGTCCAGATGGGTGCCGCCGCAGAACTCCACGGAGTAGCCCTCGCCCATGTCCACCACCCGGACGGTGTCGCCGTACTTCTCACCGAACAGGGCGATGGCGCCGCGCTGCTTGGCCTGCTCGATGGGAAGCTCCTCGGTGACCACGTCGTAGCCGGCCAGCACCGCCTCGTTGACCATGGCGCTGACACGGGAGAGCTCCTCGGCGGTCATGGCGGAGAAGTGGGTGAAGTCGAAGCGGACGCGGTCGGGCTCCACCAGAGAGCCGGCCTGATGGACATGGTCGCCCAGCACGGTACGCAGGGCCTTATCCAGCAGGTGGGTGGCGGAGTGGGCACGCTTGACGGCATTGCGGCGCTCCACGTCGATGGAGGCGGTGACGGTATCGCCCAGCTTCAGCACTCCTTCGGTGAGCTTGCCGGTGTGCATATACTTGCCGCCCTTGTTCTTCTGAACATCGGTGACCGCGAACTTCACGCCGTCGGCGGTAAGCACGCCGTGGTCGGCCACCTGACCGCCCATCTCGGCATAGAAGGGCGTCCGGTCCAGCACCACGATGGCTTCCACGCCGGGCATGATCTCCTCAGCCTGCTCGTTCTCCACCACCAGGGCCACCACCTTGGCCTCGACAACGGTGTTGTCATAGCCCACAAAAACGGTCTCGGGCACGTCCTTGCCAAACTCCACGCCGGCCCAGCCCAGATCGCCCAGGGCCTCACGGGCCTTGCGGGCGCGCTGCTTCTGCTCCTCCATGAGGGCCTTGAAGCCGG
>JAQXJQ010000155.1 GCA_029009035.1 Oscillospiraceae bacterium
GCGTGTCGAAAAACTTCGACACGCTTCTCAGAAATGCAAGCATTTCTTCGAGGGGATGCAGTTCGCTGCGTCGCACTCGCTCCGCTCGCACGCTTGCGAACTGAGAAGTGTTTTTTCTGAGGCACATGTCCTCAGAAAAAAACGGATCTCATTTTATTCCGTCATCTGCGGATGACGGAACTCTGCGAGGCTCTTGCACTTCGTGCAGGTAGATCCGCCTTTTTCAACAGTCTAGAACCGACCTATGGTTACGATCATAGGTCGGTTTTTATGTTATGCACCGGCGGGGCAGCACCCGAGGCTCCCTCGTCAGAGGGAGGCTTGTCGCTGCACCGTCGGAAGGCGCGGCGATGTCCTTTGGTGTTCCAAATCCCGATTAAATGCTTTTCGTATGATGGATCATGTACAATGAATCTCCATCTGCTCCATGAACAGGGCAATGGCGGGGTTATAGTTACTTTTGCGCCAGGCCACGGTCACATCGTGGCCCTTCGCCTCCGGCATGTCCAAATCCCGGATCACCACCCGGGGGTTGTAGCGCTCGATGGTGCGGCTGCTGGTGACAGCCACGGCAATGCCCAGCTCCACCCAGAGCAGCACATCGTCGTTTTTCTCCACATAGATGATGTCGGGAGAGATCCCGCCCCGTGCCAGCAGGTTGGCAATGTACTGATAGCCCTCCTCGCTGGCCTCCCGGCCCAGCTGGGCAAAGCGCTCCTGCTTCAGGTCCTCCAGCTTCAGATCGGGTTTATCCGCCAGGGGATGGCTCCGGCTGAGCATGATGCAGGAGTCAAATTTCTGCACATCCACCGTCACCAGATCCGGCTTGTCAAAGAGGGAAAAGCCATAGGTGCAGATGAGATCCAGCTTCCCGTCATACAGCCGCTCCGGCAGCTGGCTCAGGGAAAAACGCTCCAGGGTCAGATTGATCCCCGGGCAGCGCTCGCGAAAGCTGTCCACCACATTGGGAAACAGCAGGGAGATGTCATACACATCCAAAAACCCGATGCGCAGCTCCCCCTCATAGCCCCGGTTGGCGTTGCGCACATCCAGCATCATGCCCTCGTATTCCCGCAGGAACTGAGGCATCCGGTTGTAAAGGGCGCTTCCGCCGGGGGTGAGCTTCAGGGTCTTTTTGTCCCGCACAAAGAGCTGGGTCCCCAGTTCATCCTCCATGGCCTGGATCTGGCGGCTGAGGGCGGGCTGGGTCATAAAGAGGCTTCTGGCCGCCTCGGTAAAGCTGAGGCATCTGGCCACCGCAATGAAATACTTCATCTGATTGAGCGTCATGTTTCATCACCCGGGGTCATTCTACCACTTTCATGTCCCGTCTGCAACATCTTCATTACAAAAAGGCATGACCCTACACGATATTGGCATTGCGTTTTTCACAAATTGCTTTGAATTTGCGCAAAAAAATGGTATAATTTCACCGCAAAGACACCCCTATCAAACAAAAATGGAGGTTTCAATATGAAAGTTCTGGGTATCGTCGCCGGCCGTCACGGCGGCAACAGCGAAATTCTGGTCAAGGAAGCCCTCCTCGCCTGCCAGGAGGGCGGCGCCGAGGTCAAGATGATCAACCTGTTCGACTACCACATCGAGCACTGCACCGGCTGCGAGGGCTGCACCGTGCAGATGGGCGAAATGGAGATGGGCAAGCGCGACCACTACGACGGCTGCGTTCTGAAGAACAAGGACGATATGGACAAGATCGTCAACGAGATGCAGACCTGCAACGGCGTCATCATTGGCTGCCCCTCCTACGACCTGACCGCCAGCTCCCTGTACGTCAAGTTTGCTCAGCGCTTCCTGGCCTATGAGCTGGCTTTCCGCATTGCCATCGGCGATGTGAAGGAGGACCCCCACACCGTGGCGGGCCTGATCGCCAACGGCGGTTCCTGCCTCGACTGGCAGACCCTCACCCTGGACACCATGTCCGCCACCATGTTCACCCAGTCCATGTATGTGGTAGACAAGATGATGGCTACCCGCAACGGTCTGCCCGGCAACGTCCTGCTCCGTCCCGAGCAGATCGCCCGTGCCCGCAAGATGGGCGAGAACATCATCAAGGCCATTCAGACTCCTGTTGAGGAGCGCGGCTGGCTGGGCGATGAAAACTACGGCATGTGCCCCAACTGCCACTCCAACCTGATCTACAAGGGCGAGACCCACTGGGATGGCATCCGGTTCCCCTATGAGTGCGCTGTCTGCGGCGCCGGCGGCGACCTGGTCAAGGGCGAGGACGGCGAGCTGAAGTTCCAGCTGGCCGAGAACGGCCTGATCCGCAACCGCTACGAGAACTCCGCCCGCGCTGAGCATCTGAACGAGATCGTCAAGACCCGCATCGACTACCTGCAGCGCCGCGGTGAGACCGCCGAGCTGGCCAAGCACTACAAGGAAGTCACCTTCCCCGCCATCTGAGCTGAATACATACAAAAATGAGGCATTGCCCAAACGGCAATGCCTCATTTTTATGGTTGCTCAGATGGTGATGGCCAGATAGCCCACATAGGCGGCGATCAGGAGGATGCCCTGCAGTCTGGACGCCTTCTGGCGGATCAGCAGGGGCACCATGGCGATGAGGATCACCAGCATGCAGGCGGGGAAGTCGATGCGCAGGCACTGGGCGGACACGACAAAGCTGCTGCCGGACACCACGGTGCAGAGGGGCAGGATGAGGGCCAGGTCGATGATGTTGGCGCCCACAATGTTGCCCACAGACAGGCTGGACTCCTTCTTGCGGATGGCTGTGATGGTGGTGACCAGTTCGGGCAGAGAGGTGCCGATGGCCACCATGGTGACGGCGATGACCCGTTCAGGCACGCCAAGGGCCGTGGCGATGGCGGAGCCGCCGTCAATGAGCAGGTTGGAACCCAGCACGATGCAGCCCGCCCCCACAAGGAACATGACCACATTTTTGGCCACATTTTTTCCGCTCTTGTCCATCGGCTCCGATTTGGCGGGCTTGCGCTTGGCCTCCACCACATTGAGGACCATGAAGCCCACAAACACGGCGAAGAGCACCGCCACAGACCATGTCTGCATCTGACCGCTCAGGCAGCCCACCCACAGGACCGCCGCGGTTCCGATGAGGATGAGGCACTGCTTGAGATAGTCCTTACGGGGTGCGACCACCGTCATAAACACAAAGGCCAGTGCCATAATAAGACCGGTGTTGGCGGTCACGGAGCCCACGGCGTTGCCCACGGCCATGTCGTTTTTGCCCTCCAGGCTGGCCATGACCGACACGATCATCTCCGGCATGGTGGTGGCGATGCTGACGATGGTGGCGCCGATGACAAAGGTGGGGATGTTGGCCGCCCGGGCGATCCAGCTGGCGGCGTCCACAAACCAGTCTCCGCCCTTGATCACCAGAATGACGCCGGCCACAAACATGATGAGCGCGACCCAGATACTATCCATAAAAAAAGCCTCCATTTCTGCATTTGTTGCAAAAACAGAGGTCAAACCGAGACTCTCTGTTTTTACAGATAAGTCTCGTCATTTCATGCAATACCAGAAGGGGCTCCTTCAGGATGTTGGCATTGCCACGCTCAAAGCGCCGACTACTCCCTTAACGGTGGCACTATATCATAAAGCTCGTCCCGTTGTCAACAGCTTTCGACAGAAACTGCCGATTTTTCTGATATAATGAGTACAAATCGACCCGCACCGGCGCCCACCGGGATCGCAATCCCGGGCGCCGGGGGGTCTGAACGCGGGGCGTCAGCCAAAGGTCCGCTTATCCTTTTCCAGAGAAATTTTGTCCGCGATCATGGCAATGAACTCGCTGTTGGTGGGCTTTCCCTTGATGTTGGACACGGTGTAGCCGAAGTACTTCTGGAGTGTCTCCAGATCGCCCCGGTCCCACGCCACCTCGATGGCATGGCGGATGGCCCGCTCCACCCGGCTGGCGGTGGTGTCGAATTTCTTGGCCACCGCGGGGTAGAGCACCTTGGTTACGGCGTTGATGACATCCATGTCGTTGACCACCAGCATAATGGCCTCCCGGAGGTACTGGTAGCCCTTGATGTGGGCCGGGACCCCGATGTCATGGATGATGGCGGTGACCCACCGCTCCAGCTCCCGCTGGAGATCCTCCTCCGGCAGCTCCTGTCTGCCCCGCTCCGAGGCCAGACGGCGCACCCGCTCAATGACCGCCGACACCCGGCAGGGCTTCAGCATACAATAGGCCGCCCCCAGGTCGGACACCTCCATGGCCAGCTGGGAGCCGGAGAAGGCGGACAGCACCAGCACCCGGGCGCGGGTCCCCCGCAGCTGTTCCAGCACCTCCAGTCCGTCCATCCCCGTCAGCAGCAGATCCATCACCACCACATCCGGATCGGTCTGCCGGGCCAGTTCCAGCAGCTCATCACCGTTTCCCGTCTGCCCCACCAGGGTGAGATCCGGCTCCTCCTGCAGCATATCAGCCAGTATCCGGCGGAATTCCTCGGACACATCCGCGATCAAAACTTTCCGTTGCTCAGTCATACTCATGATCCTTTCCGATGCTTTTCAAATGTTTTCCAATAAATTCCATTTTTTCTGTGGATTTAAAATACCACACCGGAGGCGAATTGGCAAGATATTTTGCACTCTTTTTTCCCAAAATCATTCGACATCTGTGTCGAATTTTGTCGAATTCTCGTTTTCACACCCTTTAGGCGCCGTTTTGCCGCTTCAACCGCCCCTTTCCTCCCGCCCCTTGCCAATGCCGGCAGGATGCGCTACAATGGTCTGGAAAAATATCCCCCCGTGGGGGGCGAATGGGAGGAACCCGAAATGGATCCAAAAGAGATCGACCGGATCTTTCATGACACCGCCTATATCCGCACCGGCGGCAGCGAAGAGGAGCTGAAGTGCGCCCGCTACATCATGGAGCGCTGCGAACAGATGGGGCTGAAGGCCCATCTGGAGGACTTTCCCGTGCCCATGTCCACCATCGGGAAGGCCCGCCTGCTGGTGGACGGCGAGGAGATCCCCTGCAAGGGCTACCTCTGCTGCGGCAGCGGCGAGGTGGAGGCGCCCCTCTACTATATGCCCAATGACGACGCCGCCTCTCTGGACGGCTGCAGGGGCAAGATCGTGCTGGTGGACGGATACATGCGCCACTGGCTCTATCAGGACATCCGGGAGCACGGCGCGGCAGCCTTCATCTCCTACGACGGCAACGCCAACTATGCCGACGACGACATCGACCAGCGGGAACTGCGCGCCGGCGTCCACCAGGGCAACCGGATGCTCGGCGTTGCCATCAACGCCAAGCAGGCCATCCGTCTGGTGCGTGACGACGCCAAAACCGCCCGCATCGAGATCCGGCAGGAGGAGGTGGTGGGCGCCTCCCGCAATGTGATCCTCGACCTGCCCGGTGAGACGGAGGACACCATCGTCTTCACCGCTCACTACGACTCCACCTCCCTGTCTCAGGGTGCTTACGACAATATGTCCGGCTCCATCGGCCTTTTGGCCCTTGCGGAGCGTTTTTCCAAGGCTCCCCACCGCTGCAGCCTGCGCTTTGTGTGGTGCGGCTCCGAGGAGCGCGGCCTGCTTGGCTCCAAGGCCTATGTGGAAGCCCACAGGGAGGAACTGGACAAGGTGGTACTGAACATCAATCTGGACATGATCGGCTGCATCATGGGCAAGTTCATCGCCTGCTGCACCGCGGAGGAAAAGCTGGTCCACTACATCCAGTACCTGGGGTCCATGACCGGCTTCGGCGTCAAGCCCTACCAGGATGTGTACTCCAGCGACTCCACTCCCTTCGCCGACGCCGGCATCCCGGCCGTCTCCTTCGCCCGTGCCGCCCCCGGCAACACCGCCACCATCCACAATCGCTACGACACCATGGCGGTGATGAAGGCCGGACAGATGGTGAAGGACATCGACTTCATCTTCCTCTTCGCCCAGCAGATGGCCAACGCCGCCCACTGCCCCGTGGCCCGGGAGATGCCGGAAAAGATGAAGGAGGAGCTGGACTACTATCTGGTGCGCAAGCGCAAGAAGTGAGCCCGTCCACCGGCCTCATTCTCAGAAACCTTTCAGCAGATGTAAAAGTACCCACCCCGTTTGCAAACCGGGTGGGTACTTTCCTGCCCTGTTCAATTCTCCCTGTGTTCCTGACATTGCATCACACACTGCTGTATGACCACGATCACATGGTCGACGGGGTCGGCGCAATCGCCTTTCAGCCATTCCCTCACAATGGCAACCAATCCGTTGAGATAGAACAGCATCATGTAATTCCGGTATGACGAAGGCACGGAAAACCGCTCCAGAATGGGGTCGAAAATGTGCTCAAACATTTTCTGATAGGTTTCGTCGGTGGAGAAAACAGCGGGGTTCTCCATTACCGTGCGGTACAGCTGGCGATGCTGCCGGACAAAAGAGAGATATGGCCGCAAATACGCCGGAGTCAGCAGAAAGAGTTCCTCTTCCGGACAAACCAGCAGCTCCCTCACCTTGCTTTCCGCATCGGGGAAATGTTCGCGGAACTGTCCGTTCATGTATTCCATGCTTTCCGCCAGCAGGTCGGCGATGGTTTCATAATGCAGATAAAAGGTGGAGCGGTTCACACCCGCTTTCTCACAGATCTCCTTGACCGTGATATAGGCGAACTCCTTCTGCTCCAGCAGCTTCAGAAGAGCCTCGTCCATACGGGCAGCAGTATTGAAATACTTACTTTCAGACTTGTTCACAAAACCGCGCCTCCTTTCGTCTCTTTCTGTCCCACAGCAGCATATACACGGCAATGACGATCACAATGGCATAGACAACACCGCCGGTAATCGCATTCATCAATTTCCGGTACCCATCTCCGCCGGCGGAAAAACGGGAGATCATGGCGCTCTGCAGGCCCAGGATCGACATCATGGCGGCCACAAAATCCAAAATCTTGGCGGCCGACAGGATCGGGCTGCCCACCTTGCGGAATGTTACGAGATTGCGGATGGATGTGACCATCGTGTAAAAAGTATAGAGTGCCGACAGGTAGATGATGTGTCCCGGATAGGAAAAGCCGGAGTTTGTCCGCACCATCAGCACGATCATGCCTCCCATGGGGATGTTCAGCAGAAACAGGAGCCATGCCGTCCGCCGGTAGCAAAGGGTCTCATTCTTTGTATTACGGCGGCGGTAGCTGAAGACCAGATAGGCCCGCAGCCCACCCAACACCAGATAATAGACCGCCATGGAAATAAACCATACCGACGCATAGCGGATACCGGCCACAACGCGGAAGATCACATAGAAAAAATTGGCGGCCATGCCACGATATATACCGACGCTGCCCCGAAATGCCAGATCGCGCAGATAGCGGCCGCCAATGGCTGAGGAGGCCAGCGCCTGTGCCATTCTGCTGTTGATAACCCCCGATCTGATCCGCTTTGCCGTTTTCGGAACAGCAGCAAGCAAAATGCAGAGGGCGTATGCCGACAGGCCATAGACCAGGTATGCCGGCGCGCTTTTTTCTCTGTGTGCCGCAAAGACGCATATAAGCGCGGCAAGCCCAACCGGTGGGACGACAAACAAAACCCATTTGGGCGGGTGCAGCAGTTTGGCAAACATCATCCGCGCTTTCTCCATAGTTTACTTCTCGCTGATCTCCTTGGCAAGCTGAATGATCTCATAGGCATATTTCTGCTTGCCCTTTTCAAGCATTTTTTTGAAAATGGGATAGTTGACGCCCATACCCAGCAGCCCCACGATACCGATGATGACGCCGAACACAAACATGAACGCCGTACCGCTACCGATGACCTTCATGGAAAGGCACATCCCCACGCCCGTGACCAGCGAGGCAATGATGCCAAAGGTATAGGCGAAAATCGTCGCCGGGAGCTTCGCCCTGGCGTCCAGCTTGCGAAGGGCCACCACCTTGGATGTGTCCTTGGGTGCGTATTCATTTGCGAGGTGTTCTGCATAAATTTTATCTGTGTTCATGGCTGATTGCCTCCTTCATTTGATGGGCACAGCTTACCAGAGGCATCAGCCAAATGGAACAACACAGCGTTTCATTTGTGTCGAGTTCTGAAAATATTCAAATACCTCGCCTTTTCCACGGATCCTGTCGTACGACAGCTGCTCGACCCTCCGCACATATGCATAAAAACAGAGGATGCAGCGTCCGCATCCTCTGTTTTATCAGGACTGCTTCAATTACTTGCCCAGGTTCAGGATCTGGCGGGCGTCGTCGGGCGTGGCGACCTCGCGGCCGTACTCACGGATGACGCGGGCAGCGCGCTCCACAAACTGACGGTTGCTCTCAGCCAGCTGGCCCTTGGCGTACATGACGTTGTCCTCCATGCCCACGCGGATGTGGCCGCCCAGAGCCACGGCGCCGTACAGCATATCCATGGCGGAGTGGCCCACGCCGAAG
>JAQXJQ010000156.1 GCA_029009035.1 Oscillospiraceae bacterium
CTGAACTTGACCTCCTCGATGGCGGCCACGCCGCCCAGAGCCTCGTAGGAGGGGTGGTAGTTTCTCATGTAGGGCAGGGCGTAGATGTGATCCATCTCCGCCGTGGTGAGAGGCTCCTGGGGCGGATTTTGCACCACGAAGCAGCGGTCCTTCTCATAGGGCTCCACCAGGCGCTTGGCCACATAGGGGTCTGTGTTGCAGTACTGGGTGTAGAAGCTTTTGGCGTAATTGCGGCGGTCCTCGCACAGCTTTTCGTAGGAGGGCAGCAGCTCATAGTCATACACGCTGTCCAGATCGGCAGCCTTGTACACCGAACCGCGGACAAAGGTGATGTCGGACACGGCGAGCCCGCTGTCCAGCGCTTCCGCCACCTCCACGATGCTCTTTTCGCCCATGCCGTAGAGCAGCAGATCGGCCTGGGCGTCCAGCAGCAGGGAGCGCTTCATGCCGTCCGACCAGTAGTCGTAGTGTCCCAGCCGGCGCAGACTGGCCTCGATCCCGCCCACGATGACGGGCTTTTTGGGGTAGCTGCGGCGGATGAGGTTGCAGTACACCGTGGCGGCATGGTCGGGCCGCTTTCCGATGGCTCCGCCGGGGGTGAAGTCATCAAACTTGCGGCGCTTTTTGGACACCGAGTAGTGGTTCACCATGGAGTCCATGTTGCCGCCCATGACCAGAAAGGCCAGACGGGGCTCCCCCAGAATGCGGATGCTCCCGGGGTCCTTCCAGTCCGGCTGGGAGATGATGCCCACCCGGTAGCCCGCGTCCTCCAGCACGCGGGAGATGATGGCGTGGCCGAAGGTGGGGTGATCCACATAGGCGTCGCCGATCACATAGACAAAATCGCACTGATCCCAGCCCCGCCGCTCCATGTCGGCGCGGGAGATGGGAAGATAGTCCCGTTCCATAAAAAGCCCCCTTTTGGGTCATTGCCCACAGTATAGCAAACTTCGGGGAACTTGTCGATATCTGCGGTGGAAGTTGCCCTTGCGGGAGATTTTGGGGAATAGTATAATGTGGGGAAGAAAGGGAAAGGGGGTGCGGCCATGTATGACCTGCCAAACGCCGTCGGACAGGCATTGAATATGCTCACCGGCAGCGGACACGAGGCCTTTGTGGTGGGGGGAGCTGTGCGCGACCTGCTCCGCGGCGCCCCCGTCCACGACTGGGACATCGCCACCTCCGCCCTTCCGGAGCAGACCGCCGCGGTTTTTTCGCAGTACCGCGTCATTGAAACGGGCCTGAAGCACGGCACCCTCACCGTTTTGATGGACGGCCTGCCCCTGGAGATCACCACCTATCGAAAAGAGGGGGCTTACTCCGACCACCGCAGGCCGGACCGGGTGGTCTTTACCGAACGGCTGGAGGAGGATCTGGCCCGCCGGGATCTCACCGTCAACGCCATGGCCTATCACCCCGATGTGGGGGTCGTGGACCCCTTTGGGGGACAGGAAGACCTGAAGGCGGGGGTGCTGCGCTGCGTGGGCGACCCTGACCGCCGCTTCCGGGAGGACGCCCTGCGGATGCTCCGGGTGCTGCGCTTTGCCTCCGCGCTGGGCATGGAGCCGGAGGCGGAGACCGCCCGTGCCGTCCACCGTAACCGGGAGCTGCTCGTCTATGTGGCGGCGGAGCGGGTGCGCGCCGAACTCACCGGTATGCTGCTGGGGGAGCATGTGCGATCGGTGCTGGAGGAGTACTCCGATGGGCTCTGCGTTCCCATCCCGGAGCTCGCGCCCATGGTGGGGCAGCTGCAGTATATCCCCTATCACTGCTACGACGTCTGGGGACATTGCGCGGCGGCGGTGGAGGCCATGCCCCCGGACCCGGTGCTGCGCTGGAGCGCCCTGCTCCACGACTGCGGCAAGCCCGCGGTGTTCACCCGGGACGAGACCGGCAGGGGCCATTTCTACGACCACGCCGCGGTAAGCGTCAAGCTGGCGGAGGGCATCCTCCGCCGCCTTCGCTTTGACAACGAGACCAGAAAGGCCATCCTCTTTGTGATCGCTCACCACCATCCGGTCATTCCGCCCACGAGGGAGGAAGTGCGCAAGGCGGTGCAGGAGTTCGGCGTGGAGGGGATGGAGCGGCTCATCTGTATGTTCCGGGCGGATACCATGGGCAAATCGGAGCTGTGCCGTCCCCGGCTGGAGGACAGCCGGGAGCTGGAGCGGCTTCTGGCCGAGGTAAAGGCGGGGAGCGGACGGCTCACCGTGAGGGATCTGGCCGTGGACGGGCGGGACATGATGGCGCTGGGGCTTCGGGGCCGGGAGATCGGCGCGGAGCTGGAGCGCCTGGTGGACGAGGTGGCCCTGAAGGGCCTGAACAATACCAGAGAGACCCTGATTCAAAGCGCTGGCGAGCATCTGAAACACATTTAAAAATCCCGGAAAAGCGAATGCTTTTCCGGGATTTTTTCAGCTTTTTTTCTCGAAGGTCGCACCGCAGGAGCGGCAGTGGACGGTGATGCGGCCCTTGCCCTTGGGCACACGCATCTGCTGCTTGCAGTTTGGGCAGCGGAAATAGCAGTGGTCCTTGTCCCGCAGGCGCATACGCAGGTTCTGGCACCGCTGCCGGATGGGACGGTAGAGCTTCATGAACTGGGCGTTTTCTTCCCGGCGGCGGTCGATCTGCCTGGAAAGGCAGCGAAACAGCGCCACAAAGAGAAGCACCAGCGAGATCCAGTAGAGTGCGGTCAGGCCGGAGAGGAGGGAGATCAGGTAGCAGATCAGATAGCAGACGAGCAGAGTGTTATTCAGTTGATCGGCGCCATACCGTCCGGCCATCAGCCGGGCCAAAAAGCTGCGCACCACAGGCACTCGCCTCCTTTTTGCGATGATATAATCATAGTCCCGGAATGTGGCCGCGTCAATGGGGAAAGCGTAAACAAAATGTGAATTATCCGTTGCGCGGCGGAAAAAATGCTGTTATACTTGAGAGAAAGGGACACAGGAGGGATGTTTTATGGCCCGCATTGACAAGACCAACTATTATCTGGATATTGCCCAGACCGTGGCGGAGCGCTCCACCTGCCTGCGCCGGAATTACGGCGCCATCATCGTGAACAATGATGAGATCATTTCCAGCGGCTACAACGGCGCACCCAGAGGGCGCAAAAACTGTGCCGATCTGAATATGTGCACCCGTGAGAAGCTGAACATCCCCTCCGGCGAGCGCTATGAGCTGTGCCGTTCGGTCCATGCCGAGGCCAACGCCATCATCTCCGCCTCCCGCCGGGATATGCTGGGGGGCACCCTCTACATGGCCTGCGTGGACCCCAAGACCGGCGGGCTGATGCCCGGCTCCACCTCCTGCTCCATGTGCCGGCGCACCATCATCAATGCCGGCATCTCCTTCGTGGTCATCCGCGACACCGAGACCGACTACCGCATCGTGGATGTGGAGCGGGACTGGATCGACGAGGACGACTCCCTGCCCAAAGGATAACGCTGCGAAAAAACGCGGCCTTTTTTCGACAGCCTGAGGCGCACCTGCGGGTGCGCCTTTTACATTTTGTTTACAAAGGATGGAAAAATGTTCACATTTCCTTGAAACCGAGTTCACATTTTTTCGGTATTCTGCCTCCACCAACAAGGAGGAGTGATCCCCATGAAAACCAAGTACTATGCCCGTGCCGCAGCGCTGCTGACAGCATTCGCGTTCCTCTCCGGCTGCGGAGCTGCGACTTCCGATCAGCCGCCCTCTCCCTCCGCTTCCCAGCCCGCCCAGAGCGTGGAGGGGGAGAAGACCGCCTATGAGGGCGAGGTGTCCATCACCCTGTCCGACGGCGGCGTTCTGGTGAACGCAGAGGCTGTCACCGGGGACGAGACCGCCCCGGTGTATGCGGCCCATGACATCGTCTACTATGAGGACCGGGACAACTATGACAGCGGCAATCCCTACGGCGAGGGCGAGGCGGCCGACCGCCACACGGCGGAGGAGGCGGCGAGCCACACCGTAATCCATATCACCGCCCCCGGCGTCTACCGCGTCAGCGGGACGCTGAGCCGCGGTCAGATCGCCGTGGATCTGGGAGAGGACGCCAAGCTTGACCCCGACGCCGTAGTGACGCTGGTGCTGGACGGTGCGGACATCACCTGCACCGTGGCCCCCGCGGTCATCTTCTACCGGGTCTATGAGTGCGATACCCAGTGGGTGGCCTATGACGAGGGTGAGGTGGAGGACTACGCCGCCTCCCCGGAGCAGGACACCTCTGCCGCCGGCGCCAGAGTCATTCTGGCCGACGGCTCGGTGAACAACGTAAACGGCTCCTATGTGGCCCGCATCTACAAGGACAAAGAGGGGGAGAAGAAGCTCCACAAGTACGACGGCGCCTTCTACTCCAAAATGTCCATGGAGATTAGCGGCGAGGCCGCCGGCACAGGCGTGCTCAACATCACGGCGGAGAACGAGGGACTGGACAGCGAGCTGCACCTCACCATCAACGGCGGCTGCATCAACATCCAGGCCCAAAATGACGGTGTCAACACCAACGAGGACGGAGTTTCCGTCACCACCGTCAACGGCGGCGCGCTCCACATTGTGGCCGGGCTGGGGGCCGAGGGCGACGGCGTGGACTCCAACGGCGATCTGGTCATCAACGGCGGTACGGTGATCGCCGCCGCCAATCCCGCCTCCGACTCCGGATTGGACAGCGACCTTGGCTCCTATGTGAACGGCGGATGGGTGCTGGCCATGGGCTCCACCATGGACTGGGCGGAGAGTGATTCTGCCCAGGTGACCATGAACCTGCAGTTTGCCGCCCGGCAGGAGGCGGACGAGGCCATCGTGGTCACCGATACCCGGGGGAATGTGGTCTTTGCCTACGACCCGGACAAGGATGAGACCACCGGCGAGCACAACCGCAGCTACCGGGGGGCTGTGCTGAGCTGTCCCGGCTTTGCGGTGGGGGAGACCTACTATGTGTATGTGGGCGGCGATGTGACCGGCAGCGAGGTGAACGGCCTCTATGATCCTGCCACGGTGACTTCCTTTGAGGGCGCGGTGCGCCAGCAGTATACCGGCTCCGATGTGGGCCGCGGGCACATGGGCGGCGGTATGCGTCCCGGCGACTGGGACGAGGGGGAGCGGCCCGAGCCTCCCGAGGGCTGGACGCCCGGTGAGGATATGAAGCCCTCCGAGGGCTTCGGCAAGGGCGAGCCTCCCGAGGGCTTCGATAAGGGCGAACGGCCCCAGCCCACCGAGGGCATGGAACCCGGCCAGCGGCCCGATGGTTTCCGGACTGAGAACTCCGGCCAGACCGCGGAAGAGGGAGAACCCAGCGTGGAATTTTACATGGCGGACGCGGTCAATTCCTTCAGCGGGATCACCGACGAAACAGCATAAAAACCGCAGGGGCTGCTGTAGAATGTTCCGTTCTGCAGCAGCCCTTTCTGTTTGTCTCCGACGGGTGACTTTTGTCATCGTGACAAAAGTCACCAAAAACACACTTAAGGGCTGCCGCCCTTAAGAAACCCGCTTTTCACACTTCGGTTTCATGGGCCATGACCGGCTCCCGAAACTGGATACAATGGCGGCTTCGTATTCGCTGCCGCACAGCTCAGTGGCAAGGCTGCCCAGCGCCCCAGGATACCGCGCCTGGCTTGAGGTGTGTTGTGGGTAGGCTGGGCACCACGGCGGAAAGGCTCCCTCTGACGAGGGAGCTGTCAGCGAAGCTGACTGAGGGAGAGATGCATCGAGAATGCGGTGCCGCTTTTGTTCTCTCCCTCCGTCTGCCCTTACACAGGGGAGGCGATTGCCGCACCAACGCAAGGGCCTGTTGCAGAGCGATCGTTCTGCAGCGGGCCCTTTTTGTGATCCAACAATATTTTCCTTGACAGAAAAGCGTTTGACCTTTACAATATTAGAGGATAATTTCGAAAGACTGGGCAGACCTTTGCCTGTTTGAGGGATATAAGTGCCAAAATCGGCCCTTTTCATATAAGACATTACAATTTATATGACGCTCAAATATGTTGCCTGTGGGATCATGCGTCCTCATGGGTGGTTTTTCGGTTATCGCGGTGCGCGGGGGAAAGCGCATCGCGTCTTATTTTGCTGTTTTGAAACAAATCAAAAATCAGGAGGTGTAACATTCGCTATGAAAATTTGGATCGCAGTTTTGCTGATGGTCGTGTTCGCGGTCGTGGGTGTGGTCATCGGTATGATCCTGGGCTATAACCGCCGCAAGGCCACCGCCGAGCGTGAGATCGGCTCCGCCGAGGAGGAGGCCCGCCGCATCCTGAACGAGGCCATCAAGAGCGCCGAGAACAAGAAGCGTGAGGCCACCGTGGAGGCCAAGGAGGAGATCCTCAAGTCCCGCAACGAGTTTGACCGTGAGGTCAAGGAGCGCCGCAGCGAGCTTCAGCGCCAGGAGAACCGTCTGAACCAGAAGGAGGAAAATCTGGACCGCAAGCTGGAGAACCTGGAGAAGAAGGAAGAACTGGCCGCCGCCAAGCTGGCCGGCCTGGAGCAAGAGAAGCAGGAGATCGAGTCCATCAAGAAGGGCCAGCTGGAAATGCTGGAACGGATCTCCGGCCTGACCGTTGAGGAGGCCAAGCGCTACCTCATCGAGCAGCTGGAGGAGGAAGTGACCCACGAAGAGGCCCTGAAGATCAAGGAGATCCAGAGCCGCTTCAAGGAGGAGGCCGACACCTACGCCCGGGAGCAGATCGCCCTGGCCATCCAGCGCTGTGCCGCCGACCATGTGGCCGAGGCCACCGTGTCCGTGGTGCCCCTGCCCAACGACGAGATGAAGGGCCGCATCATCGGCCGCGAGGGCCGCAACATCCGCACCCTGGAGACCATGACCGGCGTGGACCTCATCATCGACGATACCCCCGAGGCCATCACCGTGTCCTGTTTTGATCCTGTCCGCCGGGAGATCGCCAGACTGGCGCTGGAGAAGCTCATTCTGGACGGCCGCATCCATCCCACCCGTATCGAGGAGATGGTGGAGAAGGCCAAGCGCGAGGTGGACAGCGTCATCAAGGCCGAGGGCGAGCGCGCCGTGTTTGCCACCAATGTCCACGGTCTGAACCCCGAGCTGGTGAAGCTGCTGGGCCGCCAGCACTACCGCACCAGCTACGGCCAGAACGTGCTGAACCACTCCATCGAGGTCTCTCAGCTGGCCGGCCTGCTGGCCGCCGAGATCGGCGCCGATGTGAACCAGGCCAAGCGCGCCGGCCTGCTCCATGATCTGGGCAAGTCCATCGACCACGAGGTGGAGGGCTCCCATGTCCAGATCGGTGTGGAGCTGGCCCGCAAGTACAAGGAGAACGAGGCCATCGTCCACGCCATCGAGGCCCACCACGGCGACGTGGAGGCCAAGACCGTGGTGGCCTGCCTGGTGCAGGCGGCCGACGCCATCTCCGCCGCCCGTCCCGGCGCCCGCCGTGAGAATGTGGAATACTATATCAAGCGCCTGGAGAAGCTGGAGGAGCTGACCTCCTCCTTCGCCGGTGTGGATAAGGCCTATGCCATTCAGGCCGGCCGTGAGGTGCGCATCATGGTCAAGCCCGAGGAGGTCTCCGAGGACCGCATGGTCATTCTGGCCCGTGAGATCGCCAGGAAGATCGAGGACGAGCTGGAGTACCCCGGCCAGATCAAGGTCAACCTCATCCGCGAGACCAAGGCCATCGAGTACGCGAAATAACGAGCTGTTACCGGCGAGCACCGCAGAATTTTTGGTTCTGCGGTGCTCCTTTTCTTGCGCTTATCCTACAGATGTGGTATGATATCGGGGAGTTTGGAAATATTGAAGAGGATGATAAACGTGATCGAGTTTCGGCGCCCCACTCCCGATGACCGCCAATGGATGAACGCCTGCCTTGCGGCGGAGGGGAACATGGGCTGCGAGTGCAATTTTAATAATATCTACCTCTGGAGCCGTCCCTACGGGCAGGAGATCGCCTGCTGGGAGGGGCTTCTGCTGGTGCGCCTGCGGGGCAGGCTGGGCTACTGCTACCTCGTGCCCATGGGGGAGGGCGACCATGCCGCCGCGGTGGAGGCCCTGCGCCGGGACGCCCATGCACAGGGGGAGACGCTCACCTTCGTGTGCGTGACCCGGAGCCAGCGGGAGCGGCTGGACGCCCTGTTCCCCGGCGGGTTTGTCTATGAGGAGGACCGGGACGGCTGGGACTATGTCTATGACATCCACCGTCTGGCGGATCTCAGCGGGAAAAAGCTCCATGGAAAGCGCAACCACATCCACCGCTTTGACGAGGCCTATCCCGACTGGATGGCGGAGCCGATCACGGCGGAGAATGCCGGGGAATGCGCCGCGCTGGAGCGGAAATGGGCCGACGAAAAGGGCGGCGGCGAGGAACTCTCGGAGGAGAGCATTGCCCTGCTGGAGGGACTCTATCTCCGGGAGGGACTGGGCATGGAGGGATTGCTCATCCGCGCCGGCGGAAAGGTGGTGGCCTTTTCCCTGGGCAGCCTCACCACCCCCGACTGCTTCGACACCCACTTTGAAAAGGCGGAAGCGGACATCCAGGGCGCCTATCCCGTCATCAACCGGGAGATGGCCCGCATGGTGCGGGAGCGTCACCCGGAGGTGAAGTGGATCAACCGGGAGGACGATCTGGGCATCGAGGGCCTGCGAAAGGCCAAGCTGTCCTACTACCCGGATCTGCTGTTGGAAAAATTCAGCGCAAGGGAGCGATGACCGGTGCTTGAAATGCGAACTGCCGTGGCGGGCGACCTGCCGGAGGCGGAGGAACTTTGGAAGCAGACCTTTGGGGATGAGCCGGAGGAGCAGCGGCTGTTTTATCGGCTGGCCGGGCTGCAGGGGCCGCTGATCTTGAAGGATGAGGGGCGGCTGTGCTCCATGCTGGCTCTGCCGGAGGTGAGGCTCACCTTCTCCGACGGATGGAGCGTCAAGGGCGGTTATGTGTACGCCCTGGCTACCGCCCCCGAAGCGCGGGGGAAGGGGTATGCATCCATTTTGCTGGATTATGCAGCCACCATGCTGAAGGAGCGGGGAGCGGACTGTATATTCACCGTGCCTGCCGAACCCACCCTCTTTGACTTTTTTGCCAAAAACGGCTACGAGCCGGGGTTTTACCACCGCTGCGTCACCGCTCTTCCCGGTGTGTTCCGGGGGGAGCGTATTACCCCCGGTGAATACGGAGCGCTGCGGGAGCGCCTGCTGGCCGGCGAGACCCATGTGATCCACCCGGAGGGGCTGCTGGCGTGGCAGGAGGCCCTGTGCTCCCGGGCGGGCAGTGGGCTTTACCGGCTGGAGCTGGAGCACGGTGCGGGCTGCGCCGCGGTGGAAAACCGGGCCGGGGAGCCTGTGGTGAAGGAGCTGCTGTGCGCGCCGGGGGATGAGGCGCAGGCCGCCTCCGCCGCAGCCGCCCTGTGCGGCGGGGAGGCCCTGGTGCGCCTGCGTGGACACGGGGAGGGAAAGACTCCCTTTGCCGCCCTTCGCTGGCTCTACGGCGCCGCTCCCTCCCGCTGGAAGAAGGCTCCGGAGGGCTGGTTCGGCCCGGGGTACGACTGAATTTTGTGCAGGATCGCTAAAAATGAATATAAATGTATATGCATAAGAATAAAATTCATAAAATGCAAGGGAAATCAAAAAATCCCCTTGCATTTTATTCATTCGGGCAGTATAATCAGCACATCAAAAGGAGTTCCGCAGATCCGGCGGAACACATGAGGAGTTGGATATTATGAAAAAGATGAAGAAACTGATGGCTATCGTAGGCGCTATGGCCCTGATGCTTGCTCTGTGTGCCTGCGGCGGCAAGGCTGCTTCCGGCGTGACTACTGTGGAGAAGGGTAAGCTCCATGTCTCCACCAACGCCGAGTTCCCCCCCTACGAGATGGTCGCCGACGACGGCAGCTTTGAGGGCATCGACATGGAAGTTGCCGCTGCCATCGCCAAGAAGCTGGGCCTGGAGCTGGTGATCGACGACATGGGATTTGACGCTGCTCTGCTGGCCGCTCAGAACGGCCAGAGCGATATGGTCATGGCCGGTGTCACCGTGAATGAAGAGCGCCAGAAGGTCATGGACTTCTCCGACAGCTATGCCACCGGCGTTCAGGTGGTCATCGTCAAGGAAGGCTCCGAGGTCAACATGGATAACCTGGGCGACTGCACCATCGGCACCCAGCTGGGCACCACCGGCTACATCTACGCCTCCGACAGCGTGGAGAACGGCGGCTACGGCGAGGATCATGTGGTTGGTTATGATTCCGGCGCTCTGGCTGTCATGGCTCTGGTCAACGGCCAGGTGGACGCCGTCATCATCGACGACAAGCCCGCTCAGGCCTATGTGAAGGCCAATGCCGGCCTGACCACCCTGGAGGGCGAGTGGGCCGTGGAGGACTACGCCATCGGCATGAAGAAGGGCAACACCGCTCTGCTGGAGGCCGTGAACAAGGCCATGGCCGAGCTGAAGGCCGACGGTACCTTCCAGGCCATCGTGGATAAGTACATCAAGGCCGACTAAGGAAAAGGAAATATCGCAGCGGCTTCCGGGATGCTCGGAAGCCGCTTTTCCTGTGAAGATAGAAAAGGATGTGTCATATGGACCTGTGGACTGTAATTGCGGAAAAATGGATGGAATTCGGGGCTAAATTCAGCACCGCCTTCATCGAGGGCGGCCGCTGGAAGCTCTACCTGAAGGGACTTGCCTCCACCCTGGAGCTGACGGTGATCGCTCTGGTTCTGGGCACCGTCCTGGGTGTCGCGGTGGCCGTGATCCGCTCCGCCCACGACCAGCAGCGGGTGGGACGGAAAAAGAACCCGGTGCTCAGCGTCATCAATGGGATCTGTAAGGTGTACACCACCGTGATCCGCGGTACCCCCATGATGGTCCAGCTGCTGATCTGGGGCTATGTCATTTTCGCCACCAGCCGCAACCACACCATGGTGGGCGCGCTGGGCCTGGGCATCAACTCCGGCGCCTATGTGGCGGAGATCGTCCGCGGCGGCTTGATGAGCGTGGACGTCGGACAGACCGAGGCGGGCCGTTCTTTGGGCCTGGGCTACGTTGATACCATGCGCTTTATCGTGATTCCCCAGGCCTTTAAAAATATTCTGCCCGCCCTGGGCAACGAGTTCATCACCCTGTTTAAGGACACCTCTCTGGTCTCCGCCATCGGCGGCGCGGAGCTGGTGTACTACGCCAAGGCGGTGGGCACCAAGACCTATGATGTGATGCTCCCCTACATCGGCATCGCCGTCATGTATCTGGTCTTCGTGCTGATCCTCACCTGGCTGCAGGGCAAACTGGAAAGGAGGATGCGTCAGAGTGATCGACATTAAAAATCTGTCCAAGTCCTTTGGCGACCATCTGGTGCTGGACGACATCAGCGAGCATATTGCTCCCGGCGAAAAAGTGGTGGTCATCGGCCCTTCCGGCTCCGGTAAGTCCACCTTCCTGCGCTGCCTCAACCTGCTGGAGACCCCCACCGGAGGCTCCATCACCTTTGACGGCGTGGAGATCACCGATCCCAAGTGCGACATCAACCTGATTCGCCGCCAGATGGGCATGGTGTTCCAGCACTTCAACCTGTTCCCCAATATGACCATCCGCAAAAACATCACCCTGGCCCCTGTGCGCACGGGCCTGATGAAGCAGGAGCAGGCCGATGAGGAGGCCACGCGCCTTCTGCAGCGGGTCAACCTGCTGGATAAGGCGGACGCCTATCCTGCCCAGCTCTCCGGCGGACAGAAGCAGCGTATCGCCATTGTCCGCGCCCTGGCCATGAAGCCCAAGCTGATGCTCTTTGACGAGCCTACCTCCGCTCTGGACCCCGAGATGGTGGGCGAGGTCCTGGAGGTCATGAAGGAGCTGGCTGACGAGGGCATGACCATGGTGGTGGTCACCCACGAAATGGGCTTTGCCCGGGAGGTGGGCACCCGCGTGCTGTTCATGGACGGGGGCCACATCATCGAGCAGAACGAGCCTCACGCCTTCTTTGCCAACCCCAAAGAGCAGCGCACCATTGATTTTCTTTCCAAGGTCCTGTAATCGACATTTTTGTGTATGGCACATCCCGTCGGGGTGTGCTATACTTTTTTTATCGGAGACCGAAGGGAGGCGCTGAAATGGAGCGTTCGGATGTTACGGTGCAGGTCATGCTGGGCGGACTGTCCACCCGGATGGGCCGGGACAAGGCTTTGGTGGAGCTGGGCGGAAAGACCCTGCTGGAGAGGGCCATTGACCGATGGCAGGGCTACGGAAGCGGACTGCAGCTGGCTGTGGGTCCGGCCTGCCGCAAAGGGATGGCCCCGGAGGGGACTGCCGCCGTGGCGGATATCTACCCGGAGCGGGGACCGCTGGGCGGACTTCATGCCGGGCTGAAGGAGTGCAAGACTCCCTTGCTGCTGCTGGTGGCGGTGGATTACCCGTTTTTGGGCCCGGCGCAGGCGGATGTGCTGCTGGAGGCCATCGGGGACGCGGATGCCTGTGTCTTCACGCAGGACGGGCGGCCTCAGCCCCTGTTCGGGCTGTACCGCCGTCGGTGCGCCACGGCGGCGGAGACCCTCATTCTGGAGGGGGATAACCGCATGAGCCACCTGCTGGAGTGGGCCAACAGCGTCTATGTACCGGAGGATGAGCGGGCGCCCCGGGAGCTGTTCCACAATCTGAACACCCCCGAGGAGTTGGCCGTGGCGGAACAACTGTTGTCCACCGGCGTACGCTGAGCTTTTTGTGCAAAACGGAAGAATAAAAGTGGTTGACAGGTGTTATGTCTACCTGTTTTTGCGGAAAAGTATGAAAACGGAATAAACGGACAATGTGGAAAAGTGTGTGGAAGTTGTGGAAGCCTTGAAAACAGCGGGGTTTGGGATTTTTCGCCGATGTATATACTTTTGCTTGCTGTATAAAAGTTTGCACAAAGGACACAAAAACCCATAATGAGGAACCTCTCCGGCGGGACTTTGCACAGCCCCGCCGGAGAGCGCGTCAGGGACTTGCAAAGGGGAGCGTTTTGGGGTATAATATGCAAACGCGAACCGTGTGCGGGCGTGAGCGCCCGTTTTTTGGGAGAATACGCCCAGCCGGATAAAAAACTGAATAACCGGGTGTAGCGCAGTTGGTAGCGCGCCTGCTTTGGGAGCAGGATGCCGCAGGTTCGAATCCTGTCACTCGGACCATGCGGAGTGTCCTTATAGGGTTTGATAATCCTGTAATGGACACTCCGCATTTTTTATTTCTGCGAAGTTCATACTGCGATTTGGGCCGGGGCGTAGCTCGTATAACGCGGCGGCTTTAATGGACAGCCGCCGAAAACACAAGAGCCGATAACTCGCGCCCAAGGGCTACGGGTTATCGGCTCTGCGTCGATGCGTCTGGCTCTTTATTATTCTATGCTTATTTTGCGACTGGTCATTTAGAAAATATATTGTTTGACAATGCTCGAAACATCGATTGACGAGTATTCTTCCAAAACATCAAGAAAATCCTGTGTTGTAGCATTTTTGTATGCAAACCTATTTTATTGTTTCTCATGGTCAATTCCTCTTTTGCATAACTCTTGACGGCACCCGCTAACAGTGTACCAAACTGCATTTCACTTTTCAATCAGAACGTTAAAAAGGACTGCGGCGGGATCGGCTGCTTTGATCCCGCCGCAGTTTTTGTTGCCGCAAATCAGATTTTACTTGCCGCGCTTTTTCACATCCTCGTCGATGCGGCGTTTCCAGTCCGCGCTGAGGGGCCTGGATGCGCGCACGCTGCACACCGCCTCGCTGATGACCTCATAGTTCAGCGCCGTGCCTTCCTCGTCGCACTTGTAGTTCACCGCGCGGTCGGCGCTGATACCGAAGCGCCTGGCCTCCGCCGCGGCGTCAATGTTGGCACCCAGGAAGAGAAACTCCCAGCCGTATTTCTCCTTCTGCCGCTCAATCATCTTCCGTACCTTGTCGTAGTCATAGCGGCGGCTGGCGTTCTCGTAGCCGTCGGTAGTGATGATGAACATCGTCTTCTCCGGCACATCTTCCTTCCGGGCATACTTGTGGACATTGCCGATGTGGTGGATGGCGCCGCCGAC
>JAQXJQ010000157.1 GCA_029009035.1 Oscillospiraceae bacterium
CCCACAATGCAGTTTTCCAGCACGGTCATGTTGTTGAACAGGTTAAAGGACTGGAATACCATGCCGACCTTGGCGCGGTAGTCGGAGGCCTTCATACCTTTGCCCACGATATTCCGGCCATGAAACAGGATCTCGCCGCTGGAGGGAGTCTCCAGCAGGTTGACGCAACGCAGCAGGGTGGACTTGCCGGAGCCGGAGGCGCCGATGATGGAGGTGACGTCACCGGGGCGGACGGTGAAGTCGATGTCCTTCAGTACTTCATGGCTGCCGAAGGACTTGGACAGGTGACGGATCTCGAGAATGGGTTCGCTCATGTCATTTGCCCTCCTTTCCGCCGTACTCCTTGCTGCGCTCGTCAAAGTTGCTGCCCTTTCCGGGATAGCTGTACATCCCGGTGGTGTGGGCCAGAGTGTCGGTGGTGGCCAGGTCATAGCTGGCATTGCCGTCCATCTTTTTCTCCACCCAGCGCAGCAGCTTGGAGAAGAACACGGTCATGATCAGGTACATGGCCATCACGATGGTGGCGGATTCAAAATAGCAGTAAGTGGCGCCGGCCACGCCCTTGTGGGCAAAGAACAGCTCCACCACGCTGATCACGGAGAGCACGCAGGTATCCTTGATGTTGATGATCAGATTGTTGCCGATCTGGGGCATGATATTGCGCAGGGTCTGGGGCAGGATGACCGACAGCATGGTCTGCACATGGGTCATACCGATGGCCTTGGCGCCTTCGGTCTGGCCGGGGTCGATGGAGAGGATGCCGCCGCGGACGGTCTCCGCCATATAGGCGCCGGTGTTGATGGAGACGATCAGGAATGCCGCCGGCAGGGTGTCCATATAATAACCGAACACGATGGGGATACCGTAATAGATGAACACCGCCTGGATCATCATGGGGGTGCCCCGGAACAGCTCCACATAGGCTCCCAGCAGGATCTTGCACAGCCGTACAAGGGCACGCTTGAACAGGTTATCCTCTTTTGTGGTGGGAATGGTCTGAATGATACCTGCTCCCAGTCCGATCAGGCAGCCCACGGCGGTGGAGATGATGGCAACGATAAGGGTGTTCTTGGCACCGTCCAGATAGGAGGGACCATACTTGGCAAAGAGGAAGAGGATGCGCTCCCCGAAGGTCATGCTGCCTACAGCGGTTCCGGTGATCCGGTAGATCGCTTCCTGAATGGCAGTCCACACAGGCGCTCGCTCCTTTCATAAATCAGATGCGCCGACCGGGGATTTGCCCCGGTCGGCCGGAATTTTGCGGATGGGTTTTACTCGCTCAGGGGCTGGACGGAGATGGCTTCGTTCATCCAGTTGGTGAAGTCCTCCTCGGTGAGGCCGGCCAGAACGCCGTTGATCTTTTCGCACAGCTCGGTGTTGCCCTTCAGCATGGAGATGCCGATGTTGATATCCTCGTCGGAGACTTCAAAAGCACCGTCGCCGGTAAACTCCAGCATCTTCAGGCCGGGATTGGCGGACACGGCGGCCAGACCGGTGGGCTGATCGGTGACAATGTAATCCACGCGGCCGGAGGTCAGAGCCACGATCATGGCGGGAGCGCTCTCCTGACCGGGCAGGATGTTGGCGTCGGGGATCTGGGGCAGGCAGTTGTCATACCAGATGGTGTTCAGCTGGCTGGTGCAGGTACCGCCGGCCAGATCGGCCACGGAAGCGGCGTTGGCATACTTGCCGTCCTCGGACACCACGGTGACGATGGTGGCGTAGTAGTAGGGGTTGGAGAAGTCCACCATCTCCAGACGGTCAGAGGTGACGGACTGGCCGCAGATGCCCACGTCCACGGTGCTGGACTGAATGGCGGGGATGATGCTCTCCCAGTCGCTCTTCACGATCTCCAGCTCCCAGCCCAGCTGCTGGCAGATGTACTTGGCCATCATAACGTCATAGCCGTAGGCGTAGTCACTGGAGCCCTTGATGGGGACGGCGCCGTTGCTGTCATCGGGCTGGGTCCAGTTGTAGGGGGCGTAGGCGCACTCCATTGCAACGACCAGCTTCCCCTTGTTGATGGTGCCCTGACGGGTCTTGCTGCCGCCGCAGGCGCACAGGGTCAGGGCCAGCAGGCTGGCCAGGATCAAACTGACAGTTCTCTTCATTTTGGTTTCCTCTTTCCTTTATTTGGTGGGTCGTTCTCTCTGTCCAAAGGCAAAAAAGAATGACCATGAACCGCAGATGCGATCATGGCCAACAGTCTTGCCTCGAAATAAGGCAGGCGTTTGCTCCATGATAGCTCTTCACACATGGGTGTGACAGTCCGCCGGGTATTCCCCGGCGACCCAGGTACATGGAGTCGGACGCCTCTCATGCCCTTCGGCGGCTTTGCCTTTCCCCGGAAGCAGTTGTCCGTGCCTCCCGGCTACTTTTCTCAGCCGCGCCTCTACCATTGGTTCGATTTGGCTGGATTATAGGTCAGCCTGTGCCAAATGTCAAGGGCCGATGGAAAAATTCGGGGATTTGGAGACAATAGCCCCTTTTTGGGGGGACTGCCTGTGCGATTTGACAGGAAGTATTCCATATTAATTTACAAATTCCCCTTTTTTCCCGGGAAGGATTGTGGTATACTAAGCAAGTTAAATTGGGTCGTTGTGACCAAAAGACCGCAAGTAACAGGAAGAAAGGACACAGAATTATGGGTCTGCTTACAAAGATCTTTGGAACCCGCTCCCAGCGTGAGCTCAAGACGATCATGCCCATCGTGGACAGGATCGAGGCCATGGAGGAGGAGTACAAAAAGCTCTCCGACCGGGAGCTGCGCGCCAAGACCGACGAGTTCAAAGCCCGTCTTGCCAACGGCGAGACGCTGGACGATATCCTCCCCGAGGCCTTTGCCACCTGCCGCGAGGCGGACGCCCGCGTGCTGGGTATGCGCCCCTACCGGGTGCAGCTCATCGGCGGCATCGTGCTGCACCAGGGCCGCATCGCCGAGATGAAGACCGGCGAAGGAAAAACCCTGGTGGAGACCCTGCCCGCCTACCTCAACGGCCTGTCCGGCAAGGGCGTGCACATCGTCACCGTCAACGACTACCTGGCCAAGCGTGACTCCGAGTGGATGGGCAAGGTCTACAAGTTCCTGGGCCTCACCGTGGGCCTGGTCATCCACGGCACCGACAAGGACGAGAAGAAGCGGGCCTACGCCGCCGACATCACCTACGGCACCAACAACGAGTTCGG
>JAQXJQ010000158.1 GCA_029009035.1 Oscillospiraceae bacterium
CTTCGGCGTGGGCCACTCCGCCATGGATATGCTGTACGGCGCCGTGGCTCTGGGCGGCCACATCCGCGTGGGCATGGAGGACAACGTCATGTACGCCAAGGGCCAGCTGGCTGAGAGCAACCGTCAGTTTGTGGAGCGCGCCGCCCGCGTCATCCGTGAGTACGGCCGCGAGGTCGCCACGCCCGACGATGCCCGTCAGATCCTGAACCTGGGTAAGTGATTTTGCTATGTCTTGGGGCGTTAACCTGATGTACTATCACTGTCCGAACTGCGGCAAAAAGTTCAAGTCCGCCGAGGACTTGATCCCCTATCTGGGGGACCGGTTCGGCGTCTGTCCCGTCTGCGGCACTCCTGCCATCTTCCAGAAAAACGGTGCCCGTCTTCCCGACGACGACGTTTACGAGGAGATCGAGGACTGACCGACGCACACAGACAAACGGATCTGCTACAGGGGGTGCGCCATAGGGCGCACCCCCTGTTTCCCCGTTCCTTTCCCCGTTCCCATTCCACCTCCAAAAGGAGCTTTATGCACCATGTCATCCTCAATCGACCGTGACCTCACCCAGGGCAGCGTCGCCAAACAGTTGGTACGCTATGCTCTCCCGCTGGTGACCACCAGCCTGCTGCAATCCCTGTACTCCATCGTGGACTACATCGTTGCCGGCCACTATATCAGCAGTGCCGGCCAGTCCGCCATCAACAACTCCAGCCTCATTATGAACCTGCTCACTCAGATCGCCATTGGTCTGACTCTGGGCGGCAATATCCTCATCGGCCAATACTTCGGCAACCGTGAGGACGAACCTCGAAAGCAATCGGCCGGCTCTCTGCTCACCCTCTCCCTCTCTGTGGGTGCGGTGGTGGCCGCGCTGTGTGTCATTTTCTGCCGGTATCTGCTCATGATGCTCAAAGCCCCCGCTCTGGCGGAGGCCACCGCCTATATGCGCATCTGTGCCATCGGCATCCTGCCCATCTTCGGCTATAACGCCCTGTCCGCTATTCTGCGGGCGGTGGGCAACTCCAAAATGCCCCTCTACTTCATCATCGCCTCCACCGCAACCAATGTGGCACTGGACCTGCTGCTGGTGTGCGGCCTCAGAATGGGCGTAACAGGCGCGGCCCTCGCCACCCTGATCTCCCAGTTCATCTCCTTCCTGGCCGCTCTGTTTTTCTGTCTGAAGCACCGGGAACATCTGGGGCTGACCCGCAGCTATCTGCGCCCCAGCGGAGCGCGTGTAAGGGCCATCATGCGCCTGGGCCTGCCCACCGCCCTCCAGTGGGCCATTGCCAGCGTGTCCTGGCTGGTGGTCGCCTACCTCATCAATGACTACGGCCTGGTGGTGTACTCCGCCGCCAACGGTGTGAGCAACAAGATCAAGGACTTCTGCCAGCTCTTTGTCTCCGCCCTGTGCGGCGCCGCCTCCACCATGGTGGCCCAAAATCTGGGTGCCGGACTCTATGACCGCGCGCACAAGGTCATGCGCACCTGCATGAAGATCGCTCTGCTCACCGCGGGCATCCTCATCCTCATCTCCGAGCTGTTCGCCCCCCTGCTGGTCACCATCTTCACCCCCGAGGCCGACGTCCAGCGCTGGGCCGCCATCAACCTGCGCATCGAGATCATCGGCCAGCTCTTCTACGCCGGTTTCTTCACCTACAACACCCTGGCGACCGGCTGCGGCGACACCGTGTTCGTCATGTGGAACTCCTTTGTGAACTGCATTATTTTCCGTCTGGTGCTCGCCATCATCTTCAACCATTTCTGGGGCATTTACGGCATTTTCATCGCCTGCGCCATCGCCCCCGCCAGCTCCGTCCCCATCGGCTGGTTCTACTGCCGCAAGGGCTACTGGAAAAAGAGCCTGACCGCTCATCAATAAACAGAGAAACAAAGGAGGACCGTCTTATGGTCGCAGTAAAGCTCGCCATCCAGCTGATCCTGATGGTCAGCGTAGGCATTTTTATCGGCCGTGCCCACATCGTCAAGGAGGATTTCAGCCAGCAGCTCACTTCCCTGGTCATGAAGATCTGCCTGCCCTGCCTCATCGTCAAGTCCATGATGGGCGCGTTCTCCGTGGAGGCGCTGAAAAACAGCGGACGGCTGGTGCTCCTGGCCATTCTCCTGTGGGCCACCACCTTCGCCCTGGGCCAGATCGTCTACCACGCCACCGGCAAGACCGCCTCCAGCCGCATCATGCGCTTCAGCATGATCTACACCAACTTCACCTTTGTGGGCATCCCCGTGGTGGAGGCTCTGTACGGCGAGATGGGCGTGTTTTACTTCGTCATCTTCCTGGTCCCCTACCGCATGGTGTACTACAGCTCCAGCGAGCCCATGCTGTCCCCTCCGGGCCACGTCCAGCAGAAGCGCACCCTGAAGGCCAAGCTGAAGGGCTGGTTCTCCCCTCCCGTGGTGGCCGTGTTCATCGGTCTGTTCTTCTACCTCACTCAGATCAGTCTGCCCTCCCCTGTGGCGGGCGTGATCAACTCTCTGGGCTCCTGCGCCTCTCCTCTGGGTATGCTGCTGTGCGGCATCTCCCTGAGCAAGTATGAGTTCAAGCGGCTGCTTCGCCCCGGCTATCTGCTCTACCCTCTGGTGCGCAACTTTATCATGCCCGCCGTCTTCCTGCTGGTCTCCGTCCTGCTGCATCTGGACCGGGAGCTGGCTCAGGTGGTGGTCATCTTCGGCGCCCTGCCCACCGCCTCCCTTCTGGCCGCATTCACCATCCAGTACGACCCGGATCAGGAGACCCAGTTCGAGGCCGCCGCCGCTGTGCTGCTGTCCACCGCCTTCTGCGCCTTCAGCATCCCGCTGTGGGCCAATGTACTCACCTGGCTGTTCCCCTGATCTGCCGAACCCCAATGCCCCCGGAGTGATCCGGGGGCATTTTTCACCGCTGTTTTGTCCGAAAAACTCGACAGTTTCACCCATTCTGTCCTATCATCCGATCATGGGCCTCCTTCACTTCTGGACATTTTGCCGCCATTACGATATAATTCTAATATCTGTGCGTTTGTCATACATACGACTGGAAAATGAAGAGAAGGAGTATTTACCATGAGCAATTCTACGCAAAAGCTTTCTGTCCGCTGGCTCTACCTGATCATCGGTGTTGTCGCCATGCTGTTTGCCGGCATCATCTATGCCTGGTCCATTTTGAAGGCCCCCTTCAGCGCTGAGTTCGGCTGGACCAACAACAATCTGGCCAACAACTTCACTCTGACCATGTGTTTCTTCTGCATTGGCGGTCTGGTGGGCGCTCAGCTCTCCAAGCGCATCGGCCACCGCGTCGCCATCATCATTGCCGCTGTTCTGGGCGCCCTGGGCTTCATTCTCACCGCTTCCATGTCCGGCGCCTCCGTGGCCATGCTGTTCGTGTCCTATGGCCTCATGGCCGGTCTGGGCATCG
>JAQXJQ010000159.1 GCA_029009035.1 Oscillospiraceae bacterium
TCTGCGTGGGCGAGAGCCTGGAGCAGCGTGAGCTGGGTGTCACCGAGGAGCTGATCTCCTATCAGGTGAAGGCCGCTCTGGCCGGACTGAGCGAGAGCCAGGTCCGCCGCGTCGTGGTGGCCTATGAGCCCATCTGGGCCATCGGCACCGGTAAGACCGCCACCGCCCAGCAGGCCGGTGAGGTGTGCGCCCACATCCGCGCCATCATCCGCAAGGAGTACGGCGCCCGTGTGGCCCGTGCCGTCACCATCCAGTACGGCGGCTCCATGAACGCCAAGAACGCCGCCGAGCTGCTGGCTCAGCCCGACATCGACGGCGGACTCATCGGCGGCGCTGCCCTGAAGCCCAATGACTTCATGGCCATTATCAATGCGGCAAATCAGGAGTAAGAAGCGCCGGATCCCCGAGCAGGGGAGATAAGGCCGCAGCGGAAGCCGGCAAACCAAGAAGGGGCGCAGCCCCGGATGTTTGGCGGTGCAGACGGAGGCCTTATCGACCCGGCCGTGAGGGGACCGAGGCGTGACAACAAGAAGCGCCGAATCCCCGAGCAGGGGAGATAAGGCCGCGGCGAAATTCTATTGAGCTGGTTAAACAAGAAAGGCTTTTTATGAAAACACCTACCACATTGATCATTATGGACGGCTTCGGCATTCCCGCCAAGGACTCCGGTCTGGCCGGGGACAATGCCATTGCCGCTGCCAGAACGCCCCATCTGGACGCGCTGTTCGCCTCCAATCCCTGCTGCCGCCTGTCCGCCTCCGGGCTGGATGTGGGTCTGCCCGAGGGTCAGATGGGGAACAGCGAGGTGGGTCACACCAACATCGGCGCAGGCCGTGTGGTGTTTCAGGACCTGCCCCGCATCACCCTTGACATCAAGCAGGGCGGCTTCTTCGCCAACCCCGCCTATGTGAAGGCCATGGACGCCTGTAAGGAGAAGGGCACCGCCCTTCACCTGTACGGCCTGCTGTCCGACGGCGGCGTCCACTCCCACTTTGACCACCTGCTGGCCCTGCTGCGCATGGCCAAGGAGCGGGGACTCACCAAGGTGTGGGTCCACTGCTTCCTGGACGGCCGCGATGTGGCCCCCGCCTCCGGCAAGGGCTTCGTCTCCCGCCTGCAGGACTGCCTGACCGAGCAGGGCGTGGGCGGCATCGCCACTGTCATGGGCCGCTACTACGCCATGGACCGCGACAACCGCTGGGAGCGGGTGGAGCGGGCCTATGCCGCCATGGTCTACGGCGAGGCCCCCTTTGAGGCCGACCCCGTGGACGCCGTGCAGAAGTCCTATGACAAGGGCGTCACCGACGAGTTTATGGAGCCTGTGGTGTGCGCCGAAGGCGCGACCATCTCCGAGGGCGACTCCGTCATCTTCTACAACTACCGTCCCGACCGTGCCCGAGAGATCACCCGCACGCTGGTGGACCCCGAATTTGCCGGCTTTGAGCGGAAGAAGGGCTTCTTCCCCCTGCAGTATGTCTGCACCACGGAGTATGACGCCGCCATGCCCAATGTGGAGGTGGCCTACCCCCGTGAGAAACTGGCCAACATCTTCGGCGAGTATATCGCCCGCCAGGGCATGACCCAGCTGCGCATTGCCGAGACCGAGAAGTATGCCCATGTGACCTTCTTCTTCAACGGCGGCGTGGAGCAGACCTTCCACGGGGAGGACAGCTGACTCATCCCCTCCCCCAAGGTGGCCACCTATGACCAGCAGCACGAGATGAGCGCCCCCGAGGTCACCCGTGAAGCGGTGGAGCGCATTGAGAGCGGCAAGTACGATGTCATCATCCTGAACTTTGCCAACTGCGACATGGTGGGCCACACCGGCGTGTTTGAGGCCGCCGTGAAGGCCGTCGAAGCGGTGGACGAGGGCGTGGGCAAGGTGGTGGAGGCCACCGCCAAAATGGGCGGCGTGTCCATCATCACTGCTGACCACGGCAATGCCGAGCATATGGTGGGGGAGGACGGCTCTCCCTTTACCGCCCATACCACCAATCTGGTGCCCTGCTGCGTTGTGGGCGCCAATGTGAAGCTGCGCGACGGCCGACTGGCCGACCTTGCGCCCACCATGCTGGATCTCATGGGCCTGCATAAGCCCGAGGAAATGACCGGCGAGACGCTGATTTTGAAGTGAGGGCTTATCAGGCCCATACACAAGCGTTTTGCGAAAGCAAAACCTTGGCGCAAGGCGGAATTCATTTCCGCCGCGCAGATAAAATCCTTGGGGGTCCCCGCATGAGCCGGCGAAGCGGGTCATGTGGGGCCTGCATAAGCCCGAGGAGATGACCGGCGAAACGCTGATCCTTAAGTAACAAGCAACCTGTTATATAATTGAAAAGGAGATCGATACCAATGAAGAGCATGATTGAAATCGTTGACGTTCTGGGCCGTGAGATCCTGGATTCCCGCGGCAACCCCACCGTTGAGGTGGAGGTCACCCTGGATGACGGCGTTGTGGGCCGCGCTGCCGTGCCCTCCGGCGCTTCCACCGGCGTGCACGAGGCCTGCGAGCTGCGTGACGGCGACAAGAGCCGCTACCTGGGCAAGGGCGTGGAGAAGGCCGTTGCCAATGTGAACACCGAGATCGCCGAGGCGCTGATCGGCATGAACGTGCTGGATCAGGTGGCCATCGACCGTATGCTCATCGAGCTGGACGGCACCCCCAACAAGAGCCGCCTGGGCGCCAACGCCATTCTGGGCGCTTCTCTGGCCTGCGCCAAGGCCGCTGCCGAGAGCCTGGGCACCAGCCTGTACAACTATATCGGCGGCGTGAACGCCAAGACCCTGCCCGTCCCCATGATGAACATTCTCAACGGCGGCGCTCATGCCACCAACAATGTGGACATCCAGGAGTTCATGATCATGCCCGTGGGCGCCTGCTGCTGGAAGGAAGCTCTGCGTATGTGCGCTGAGGTCTTCCACACCCTGAAGAGCGTGCTGAAGGAGAACGGCACCCCCGCCGCCGGCGTGGGCGATGAGGGCGGCTACGCTCCCAACCTGAAGAAGGACGAGGATGCCTTCAAGTGCATCGTCGCCGCCATCGAGAAGGCCGGCTACAAGCCCGGCGAGGACTTCATGATCGCCATTGACGCCGCCGTGTCCGACTGGTACAACCCCGAGACCGGCTGCTATGACCTGCCCAAGGCCAAGAAGAGCATGACCAAGACCCAGATGGTCAATATGTGGAAGAAGTTCGCCGACAACTACCCCATCATCTCCATGGAGGACTGCATGGGCGAGGACGACATCGAGGGCTGGCAGATGCTGACCAAGGCCCTGGGCGACCGGGTGCAGCTGGTGGGCGACGACCTGTTCGTCACCAACTCCGAGCGCCTGCAGATGGGTCTGGACAACAAGATCGCCAACGCCATCCTCATCAAGGTCAACCAGATCGGCACCCTGACCGAGACTCTGGACGCCATCCAGCTGGCCAACCGTCACGGCTACACCGCCGTTGTCTCTCACCGTTCCGGCGAGACCGAGGACACCACCATTGCCGACATCGTGGTGGCCGTCAACGCCGGCCAGATCAAGACCGGCGCTCCCAGCCGCACCGACCGCGTGGCCAAGTACAATCAGCTGCTCCGCATCGAGGAGGAGCTGGGCGACGCCGCTCAGTACCTGGGCAAGAAGGCTTTCTTCAACCTGTTCTAAAATGAGATGTGAAAAGAGCCCGTTGCAGAACTATCGCTCTGCAACGGGCTCTTGCGTTGATGCGGCAATCATTGTGGGGTGCAGTTGCCTTGCCTCTCCCTATGGGAGAGGTGTCAAAAATCTTCGATTTTTTAATGAGAGGGTACAAATTAGCCCGCTCAGTCCGCGGCTCGGTCCTCGCACGCTGACCCCGCTCCC
>JAQXJQ010000160.1 GCA_029009035.1 Oscillospiraceae bacterium
GACCGAGCGCACCGGCCGGGACCGGGCCGACAAGCCGGACTACCGGGTGAAGCTGAGCATGAGCCTGTGCTTTTCCAACCAGGTCAACCTGATCGAGCACTACCACAACTCCTCCTGGCTGGAGCACGGCGGCTCCCCGGAAAAGGCCATGCGCTCCGCCTTCGTCTCCGCCATTGACGGGTGGCTCCGGCAGAACAACAAGTACACCAAGTCCGAGTCCCGCATCACCTGGGGCGACATCGAGGACTCCCTGGTGCTGGTGAGCAACAACTTCTCCACCCAGACCAGCTACGAGAACCAGACCAAGAAATCCATCACCAACAAGTTCGTGCAGGAGGCCATGACCGACTTCCTCAAGAGCCAGATGGAGGTCTACTTCATCGAAAATCCCTTTGACGCGGAGAAGATCGGCGCCCAGGCCCTGGTGAACAAGCGCTCCCGGGAGACCGCGGAAAAGACCCGTCTGGGCATCAAAAAGAAGCTGTCCGGCTCGCTGGACATCTCCAACCGGGTGCAGAAGTTCGTGGACTGCCGCACCAAGGACGTAAACCGCCGGGAGCTCTACATCGTGGAGGGCGACTCCGCCATGGGCGCCGTCAAGCTCAGCCGTGACGCGGAGTTTCAGGGCATCATGCCGGTGCGGGGCAAGATCCTGAACTGCCTCAAGGCCGACTACGCCCGCATCTTCAAAAGCGAGATCATCACCGACCTTTTGAAGGTCATGGGCTGCGGCGTGGAGGTGGCCCACAAGGGCAACAAGGAGCTCAACAGCTTCGACATCAACAACCTGCGCTGGAACAAGATCATCATCTGTACCGACGGCGATGTGGACGGCTTCCAGATCCGCACCCTCATCCTCACCATGCTCTTCCGCCTCACCCCCACCCTCATCCGGGAGGGATATGTGTATATCGCGGAGTCCCCCCTGTACGAGATCACCTATAAGGAAAAGACCTGGTTCGCCTACTCAGACAAGGAGCGCAACGACATCTGCGCCCAACTGGAGGGCAAAAAATACGATGTCCAGCGCTCCAAGGGTCTCGGTGAGAACGAGCCGGACATGATGTGGCTCACCACCATGAGTCCCGACACCCGCCGGCTCATCAAGGTCATGCCCGAGGATGTGGAAAAGACCGCCGCGGTCTTTGACCTGCTGCTGGGCGACAACCTCCAGGGGCGCAAGGACCACATCTCCGAAAACGGCTATAAGTATCTGGATATGGCCGAGATTTCTTAATTTTTTCAACAGGGAGTGTTTTATTATGGAAAAAATGATCCTTCATGTCACCTATCACTGCAAGCCCGGCAAGGCCGAGGCTCTGGTCGCCGCGCTGAAAGACAGCGGCCTGCAGGCCAAGGTCCGATCCGAGGACGGCTGTGAGCAGTACGACTACCACATCTCCTGCGAACAGCCCGACGCCGTGGTGCTGCTGGAGTGCTGGCGGGACGCCGACGCCCTTGCCTGCCATGCCTCCCAGCCCCATATGCAGGAGATCCAGAAGGTGAAGGCCATCTACGCCGACAGCGTGGATCTGAAGAAATTCTCCGTTACCCCTGTATAACATCGGACAAAAGGAAGTTCTGCAATGGCTAAGAAGAAGACGCCCCAAGACAGCGGGCAGAAAAAAGTCAACAACCCCAATGTGATGGGGCTGCGGGCACAGGTGCTGGAGCAGCCCATCACCGAGACGCTGGAGCTCAACTATATGCCCTACGCCATGAGCGTCATCGTCTCCCGGGCCATTCCCGAGATCGACGGCTTCAAGCCCTCCCACCGCAAGCTGCTGTACACCATGTACCAGATGCACCTGCTGGGCGGCAGCCGCACCAAGAGCGCCAATGTGGTGGGCGCCACCATGAAGCTCAACCCCCACGGTGACGCCGCCATCTATGACACCATGGTGCGCCTTTCCCGGGGCTACGGCGCCCTGCTCCACCCTCTGGTGGACTCCAAGGGCAACTTCGGCAAGGTCTATTCCCGGGACATGGCGTGGGCAGCCAGCCGATACACCGAGGTGCGCCTCGACCCCATCTGCGCCGAGCTGTTCCGTGACATCGACCAGGACGCGGTAGACTTCGTCCCCAACTACGACGGCAAGCTCACCGAGCCCACCCTGCTGCCCACCACCTTCCCCAATGTACTGGTGTGTGCCAACCAGGGCATCGCCGTGGGCATGGCCTCCAACCTGTGCGGCTTCAACCTGGGTGAGGTGTGCGACGCCGCCATCGCGCGCATGAGGGACCCCGATGTGGATCTCATGACCATTCTGAAGGCGCCCGACTTCTCCACCGGCGGTCAGCTGCTCTATGACGGCGCGGCGCTGGCGGAGATCTACCGCACCGGCCGGGGCAGCGTGAAGCTGCGGTGCAAGTGGCGCTATATCAAGGAAGAAAATCTCATCGAAGTCTACGAGATCCCCTACTCCACCACCTCCGAGGCCATCCTGGACAAGGTGGCCGAGCTTATCAAAGCCGGCAAGATCAAGGAGATCGCCGATATGCGCGACGAGACCGACCTGTCCGGCCTCAAGCTCACCATCGATCTGAAGCGGGGCACCGATCCCGACAAGCTCATGGCCAAGCTGTTCCAGATGACCCCCATGCAGGACTCCTTCCCCTGCAACTTCAACATCCTCATCGCCGGCATGCCCAGGGTCATGGGCGTAGGCGAGATTTTGGACGAGTGGATCGCCTGGCGCATGGACTGCGTGCGCCGGCGCACCTGGTTCATCTGCAAGAAGAAGGAGGAGCGGCTCCATCTGCTCAAGGGCCTCAAGCGCATCCTGCTGGACATCGACAAGGCCATCCGCATCATCCGGGAGACCGAGATCGAATCCGAGGTCATCCCCAATCTGATGATCGGCTTCGGCATCGACCAGATCCAGGCGGAATATGTGGCGGAGATCAAGCTGCTCAACATCAACAAGGAATACATCCTCAATCGCGTCTCCGAGGTGGACTCCCTCAGCGACGAGATCGAGGATCTGAAGGACATCATCAACTCCCCCAAGCGCATCCAGAAGCTCATGAAGGAGGAGCTGGAGGCCGTCAAGAAAAAGTACGACCAGCCCCGCCGCACCGAGATCATCTACGAGTACCAGCAGGCGGAGATGGAGAAGGCCGCCGTGGACGAGGTCCCCGACTACCCGGTCAACGTCTTCATCTCCAAAGAGGGCTACTTCAAAAAGATCACCCCCCAGTCTCTGCGCATGAGCGGCGAGCAGAAGTACAAGGAGGGGGACGCCCCCTTCCTCCGCTGGGAGGGCAGCAACCGGGACGAGCTGCTGGTGTTCACCGACAAGCAGCAGTGCTACAAGACCCGCCTGTCCGACTTTGACGACTCCAAGGCCAGCGTGCTGGGCGACTATCTCCCCACCAAGCTGGGCATGGACGCCGACGAGAAGTTCCTCTGGGCCTGTTGCCCCGGGGACTACTCCGCCCACCTGCTCTTCTTCTTCGCCAACGGCAAGGCCGCCCGGGTGGAGCTTTCCGCCTACCAGACCCAGACCAAGCGCAAGCGCCTCACCGGCGCCTTCTCCGACAAGTCGCCCCTGGTGTGCGCCCTGCTGCTGGGTGAGGACTGCGAGATGGCCGTCTGCTCCACCGAGGGGCGCTGTGTCGTGTTCCACACCGCCTGCCTCACCCCCAAGACCACCCGCAACACCCAGGGCGTCAACGTCATCACCATGAAGCCCCGCTATCAGGTGGAGTGGGCAAAGCCCCTTGGCGAGACCGCCATCGTCTCCCCCGCCCGCTACCGTGCCCGCTCCCTGCCCATCGCCGGCGCCCTGCTCAAGGACGAGGACCGGGGCGAAACTCAGCTGAGCATCATGTAAGGAGGTCACCATGAAATCCATCCCCCACAGTAAGCTCATCCGCTCCCTTTTGATCATCACATTTGGCGCGGCGGTGTTCGCCTTTGGCTTCGTGGCCTTCTATCAGCCCAACAATATCCCCTCCGGCGGTCTCACCGGTCTGGCGCAGGTCATCAACCGCCTGGTTCCCGTCCTCCCCGTAGGCGTCACCGTCATCATGCTCAACATCCCCCTGTTTGTTCTGGCGCTGAAATTCATCGGCGGAAAGCTGCTGTTTTTCTCCCTGTACGCCATGTTCATCTCCTCCGTCTTTATCGACGGCCTCACCGCCCTGCGGACATGGACGCCCACGGAGCCCATGCTGGGCTGCATCTT
>JAQXJQ010000161.1 GCA_029009035.1 Oscillospiraceae bacterium
CAAACACCGCTTGCGCGAGTGGTGGAATTGGTAGACTCGCTGGCTTCAGGTGCCAGTGCTCGCAAGGGCGTGCGGGTTCGACTCCCGCCTCGCGCACCATGTCGGAGCAAGCTACATATCGCTTGCTCCGACTTTTTTGTAAAAGTCAGAGCGCGCTCATTCCGCTGCTCCTCCTTTCCAAACCGAACCCGCTGCGCTGGGCTTCGATTTGGCTTTGGGCGCAGACCTGAAAGCCTGTGCCTCGAACGTGTTCGCACTTTCCACCGGGATGCTCGAAAGAGTGTCCCGGTTTTCTTTTTCTCCCCCCTGCAAATTTCGCCGTTTTTTCCCAAGAAACCTGTTGACAAACAGGCCGCACCGTGCTAATATACATCCTGTCGCTGATGAGTGACAAACACCGCTTGCGCGAGTGGTGGAATTGGTAGACTCGCTGGCTTCAGGTGCCAGTGCTCGCAAGGGCGTGCGGGTTCGACTCCCGCCTCGCGCACCACGTCGGAGCAAGCTGCATATCGCTTGCTCCGACTTTTTTTACAAAAGTCAGAGCGCGCTCATTCCGCTGCTCCTCCTTTCCAAATCGAACCCGCTGCGCTGGGCTTCGATTTGGCTTTGGGCGCAGACCCGAAAGCCTGTGCCTCGAACGTGTTCACGCTTTCCACCGGGATGCTCGAAAGAGTATCCCGGTTTTCTTTTATTTTAAAAGCCGTCCCAATGTCCATGGACACTGGGACGGCTTTTTCCGTTACTTCTCGCAGAGCGCGGCGATGAGCGGCCAGGTCTCGTTGTCAAACAGGTTCTCGATGAGGTCGGTCAGGTTCTCGTCCAGATGCTCGATCTCCCGGCTGAAGGCGCTCCACAGCGCGGCCTCATCTCCGGGAAACAGGCACCCTTTCTCCCGCCATTGGAGCAGGCACAGGTGGTAGATGAGCAGGCATACCGCACCCGCCATGGCACCTCTGCCGTACAGGGCGTCGTCATTCACCGTCTTATGCCAATGGCGGAACACCAGATAACAGGCCAGATTGGTGAGATGACGCTCCCATGCGGGATATGCCCGTTCAAAGGCGGCGCAGGTCTCCCCATAGGTCTTTTTCAGGCCCCAAAGCTCTTCCTTCCGCCGCTCCAAAAGCTCGCTCCAGGCGGGGCGCAGAGGTTCCAGACCGGCGCAGAATTCCATCAGCCTTGCCGTAAACGCCAGCCTCCCCTTCCCGCCGGCCTCCAGCGGCTCCGGCTCACATTCCCCCATGGCCTCATATGCGCCAAAGTCGATGCAGTCCTGCAGATCGTCGGCATAGGCCGCCACATCCGCCAGGCGGAGCCAGACGGAACGCCCCTCATCCCCCAGTACCGCCAGCGCACGCCCACGGCTCTCCTCCAATGCGGCAAACAGCTCGGGGTCGACGCCGTCGAACACCCCGTCCTCCCCGCCGTCATCCCGCTCCTCCAGGCGGAAGGCTTCCGCCTCCATCAGCAGCCGCGCCGCCTCCGGGCAGGATATGGCCAGCGCCGTCTCGCTGAGGCAGCCGTATTCCTCGGTGAACCGGGGATAGGCAGCGCAATGGGCGCACAGGTGCTCCTCCCCCCAGTCACGCTGGATGGGGCACAGGCCGTCCTCCGTCAGCAGGGCGCAAAATCCGTCCTCCCGCAAGGCAAAGCACACATCGCCGTCATCGTCATGGGTGAGGGCGTTTTGGATGGCAGAGCCGAGGGGTTCGGGCGCGCGCTCATAGTCCGCCAGAGCCTCCTCGTCCGGCACGATGGACCAATCCCTGCAGCAGGTATCGGGGCAATCGCCCCCCATGCAGCAGAACAGTCTGTTGTACTCCGGCTGCCGAAATTTCATAAACTCACCCTCCGTCATTTTTCTTTCATTATACGCATTTTTGTGCCGTGTGCAAGTTTTTCCACGGATAGAACGGCAGGTAATTCCACAACCTTGAAACAGCACAATCCAAGGAAAAGAGGAATTGCCATGAAACGAATTACCGCGCTGGCACTATCGCTTCTGTGCCTGCTGCCCTGTCATGCCCAGGCCGCCGCGCCCACAGGGCTGACCGCCCCCGCCTCCATCCTCATGGAAAAGAGCACCGGGCGCGTTCTCTGCGAGGAAAATGCCGACACTCAGTACGAACCCGCCTCGGTCACCAAGATCATGACCCTGCTGCTGGTCATGGAGGCCATTGACAGCGGCGCCCTCAGCTGGGAGGACACCGTCACCGCCTCCGCCCACGCCACTTCCATGGGCGGTTCCCAGATCTGGCTGAAGGAGCATGAGCAGATGACCGTCCGCGACATGGTGAAGGCAGTCACGGTGGTGTCCGCCAACGACTGCTCTGTGGCGCTGGCCGAGCATCTGGCGGGCACGGAGGAAGCTTTTGTGGATCGCATGAACCGGCGGGCGAAGGAGCTGGGCATGGAGCACACCCACTTCGTCAACTGCACCGGTCTTCCCGCCGAAGGGCACCTCACCTGCTGCCGGGACATCGCCCTCATGAGCCGGGAACTGATCCTCCACCATCCCTCCATCCGGGAATTCACTACCATCTGGATGGACACCCTGCGGAACGGGGCGTTTCAGCTCTCCAACACCAACAAGCTGATCTTCTACTATGACGGCGCCACCGGGCTGAAAACAGGCTTCACCGACAGCGCGCTCTACTGCCTGTCGGCCACCGCGGAACGGAACGGCATGGAACTCATCGCCGTGGTCATGCACGCCCCTACCTCCACCGACCGGTTTGAGAGCGCGAAAGCCCTTTTGAACTACGGCTTCTCCACCTTCGCCCTCACCCCCGTCTACCCTGAGGCGCTGCCCCCGGTGGAGGTACTGCTGGGCGAGCAGAGCACCGTCCAGCCCGTTCCGGCACGGGAATGCGCAGTTTTGCTGGAAAAGTCAAAAGCAGGCTCGGTCACCACGGAGACCAGGCTGGCCCAGAGCGTAGAGGCTCCCGTGGAACCGGGTCAGAAGCTGGGCGAGCTGGTGGTGTGCGTGGACGGCGACCAGGTGGACCGCATCGATCTGGTGGCCGCCGCGCCGGTGGAGCGGCTGAGCATCGGCGATATCTTCAGGCGGTTCTTCTCCTCGTTCACTCTGCAGGGGTAAAGAAGCGCCGGGGGACCGTTCGTTTTGAACAGTCCCCCGGCGCTTTTTGGAGGATACGGATCATGAGAGAGGATCCGCAGCTTGTATCAAGCCATCAGAAGGGGAGCACGGTCTTCTCGCCCTGCAGCAGAGGCAGCAGGGTATCCTCGTGGTGATAGCGCACCTGAGAGACCTCGTCAAACACCATGACAGCGTCGGTCTCAGAGTTCCACTCCGCCCAGCCGGGAGTGCCCTGATAGCACATGGAAATGATCGCGCCGGACATCTTGTCCGCGATCTGAGCGGCCACATCTTCATAACCGGCAATGAAGTGGCGAATGAGATTCAGGTTGTAGAACCACAGGGGCACATCACCGGCAGTATGGATGGGCACCACGCCGCCGAACATGGGATAGCTCCATGCCTGGACGTACTGATAGCAGGTGCCGCCCACGGCCTCGAAGCCTTCCGCAATTCGATTGCTGTCCATAATGGTACGGTTGTTCATGTACAGGACCTCGCCCACGGGGTGACCGGGATAGGCGGCCTCAAAGGCGGCCTTGATCTCCTCAGCCTTGTCGCCGTACTTCTTGGTCAGCTTCTCCATGGTCTTGGCCTCGTCCCAGTTGGCGGGGATAAACTCAGCGTTAAAGATGAACTCAGCCATGGCGGTGGGCAGATTGGGGGTGCCGTAGATCAGATCGCCGCAGTTGGTGGAGAACTCACCCAGCACGTTGCCGCACATCAGGGGGATGTCCTTGGACAGTTCCAGAGCACCGGTGATCGCATCATCCAGCACGGGGCCGTCACGGTAACCGGCAGTCTTGTAGGCAGCATACAGATCATCATAGTCGATGGTCTCGATATCCGCGATATTCTCCGCGGTGATGCCCAGCTCGGCCAGCACCTTCTCGGTCTCGGCCTGGGCGTCGGCATGGGTGCGGGTCACGGTGGGAGCGCCGCCGGACATGGCGATCGCCTTGTGGAACAGGCCCTGAGCCGCAGGCATACCCATGAGGGTGGTCACCTTGGCGCCGCCGCCGGACTGACCGGCGATGGTCACATTATTGGGATCGCCGCCAAAGGCCGCGGCGTTGTCCCGCACCCACTCCAGAGCCAGGACCATATCCAGCACACCCACATTGGCGGAGTCCTTGTACTTCTCGCCATAGGCGGTCAGGTCAAGGAAGCCCAGCGCGTTCAGGCGGTGGTTGATGGAGACGAAGACGATATCGCCCCGGTCCACCAGGTTGATGCCGTCATAGATATCCTGCTGCATGGAGGAGCCGGTGCTCCAGCCGCCGCCGTGGAACCAGACGAACACGGGCTTCAGAGAACCGTCCTCGCTGACGCCCTTGGTCAGCACATTCAGGTTGAGGCACTTGGCCTCGTTCTCGATCATCAGCTTCTGGTTGTTCATAAAGTTGAAGGGGTCCTGCTCGGCCACTTCACCCCACTGGGGGCAGACTTCGCCATAGGCCCAGCAGACCTTGGCGCCGTTCCAGCTGGCCGGCTTGGCAGCCATAAAGCGCTCCGCGGTGCCGTAGGGGATGCCATAGTACTGGTCGATGCCGTCCACGGAGTAGCCGCAGACCATGCCGCCGGTGGTGTTGGTGAACACGGCGCCGGTGGCCACTCTGGTGTCCTCAGCGGGCTTCTCCTCGCCGGGGATCTCCAGGACCTGACCCACATAGATCTTGTTGGCGTCCTTGATCTGAGCCTTGTTCGCCTCATAGATCTCCTTCCACTTGTCCGCGGAGCCCAGCTCAGCCGCGGCGATCTTGGAGAGATTATCCCCTGCCTTTACGGTGTAGCTCTTGGCCATCGCAGGAGCCGTCAGGCCCACGGCCATGACCACACAGAGCGCTGCAGCCAATACGCGTTTTTTCATGTTTGTTCCTCCTTTTCGGTTTTGCGGCTGCCCATTTCTCAGCTGTTTTTTCCGCCTTCCTGCCCCTCCAAGCGCAAGAATTCGTTAAAACACCCAAATGAGACAACCAATGTTATTTGAATCGTATCGCAGTTACACAAAAATAGAAATAAAGATTTCCGTCTTGGTTTTGACATTTTCGGTCTTATCGCGCCAAAAAAGAGGGTGCCCTGCGGCGTCTCACTCCGCAGGGCACCCCCGGACCTATGCTATTTTCTGTTTTTGCGATATTCGCCGGGCGGCATCCCCTCCGCCTGCCGAAAAGCTCTGGAAAAATGGGTCTGGCTCTCATACCCCGCCTGCTCGGCCACCTGCTCCAGCCTGAGGTTCGTGGTGCGAAGCAGCTGTTTGGCCTCCTCCAGGCGCAGTTCCCGCACAATGTCGGTAAAGTTTTTTCCCGTGCCCGCCTTGATCTGTTTTCCCAGATAGGTCGCCTCATAGTGAAAGCGCTCCGCCACCTCGCCCAAAGTGACAGTGCGGTAGTTGCTCTGTATGTATTTCAGAATGGCAAGCATGGGGATCATGCCCTGCCGTTTGCTATTCCGGCGGTGGACCTCGCAGCTGTCCCCGCACTGGCGCAGGATCTGGGCAAAGAGCAGCTGCACATAAGCGGCAGTCACCGTGTCGCTGTACTCAACCCGGTTATGGAACTCCTGGAGCAGCTCCCGGAACAGAAAGCGAACGGGCTGCTCATCCACCACGGAAAACAGCATACAGCCCATGTGGTCATCGCCCGTACTCATGGAGGTATGGAAAAAGTCCAGCAGCACGCTCTCATGGTGCATCAGGTCGAACAGCGTCCCCTCCACCAGCGTTTCCGGAATGGTGATGGACACCACCTGGCTTCCGTGCTCGGCCAGCACATCGTGCTTCAGATTTGGGGACAAAAAGCAGAACATCCCCTGTCTCAGGGAAATGCTTTTCTCCTCCAGCCGAAGGGATGCGCCGCCCCGCATCACATAGTCGATCTCAAAGAAGCGGTGAAGATGCAGTCCCACCGCCTGGTCGTAGGCAATGCGACAAGGTATGATCATGTCCTTTATTACCACCACCGAACTCTCGGCGGCGGAGCTGTTTTTCTCGAAATAGGGATACAGGAAGGTGACATCCGACGCCATATGGTCACAGATCTCCTCAAACCCCTCCGGATCCGTCAGGTCCCATTGGCGAAAGGGGCACTCAGGAAGCTCCTCGCCTTCATATACCAGGCCCATACCGTCCATCTCCCGCACCGCGTCGAAAAAGCTGTACGGCGCCCCGCACTGTTGAAGATGTCTGCTGAGCTGCCGCTGCACATCGCCCCAATAGACATATTTTTTCAGGTCGATCCCCTCCCGTCCTCGGCTTTTTCATCATTATAGCGCAGTATCCGCCAAAAGGCAATCTGTCTGAAGGCGAAAACCGTCCGCCGGAATCTTCCGGCGGACGGTTCGTTTTCGTCAGATATCCTTGATGTAGCAGCGGCGGCGCTTGTGGTGTTCCTTCTCAAAATTCTTCCACTGGTTGTGGATCTTGGTGTTGGTCTCCAGCATGGGGCCGGTCTCCGCGTGGGTGATGCCCATGCGGTTGGCGCCGTGCATGATGCGCTCCATGACCAGCACGTTGATGGCCATGCCCTGCAGCTCGGGGTCCACCGCAATGAGAAACAGGTCAGCCAGATCGTTCTTGCTGAAGGCCCGCAGCACGCCGATCCAGCCCGTGGGGAACAGGCGGCCGTTACTCTTCTTGATGGCCTTGGCCACGGAGGGGGCGCACACGCCCACCGCCACCAGATTGTCGTCCTGATCCACCACAAGAGACAGCAGATTAGGATTCACCAGAGGCAGAAACTTCTTGGTGTACTTCTGGATTTGGCGCTCGTTCAGGGGCACCACACCGTACAGGGGGGCATAGGCCTTGTTCAGCAGGCGGAACACCTTTTCAATGAGAGCAGGACTGATCTGACTGCGCCTGGTAATGTCCAGCGTGCGGTACTTGCCGTAGCTGCGCACCCGCTCGGCCAGACGGATCAGCTTCTGACCCATCTCGGTCTCGGGGGTGGGCACCTCCAGAAGGTACTCCAGCCAGTCCACATCCTTGCGGTAGCCCAGCGCGGCCAGATGATCGTTATAATAGGGGTGGTTGTAGTAGGTGATGAACATACTGGTGCGGTCGAAGCCCTCCACCAGCATACCCTCGCGGTCCATGTCGCAGAAGCCCAGGGGACCGTGCACCTGATCGCAGCCCTTCTCCCGGGCCCACTGCTCCACCTTGGCAAAGAGCGCGGCAGACACCTCGGCATCGTCGATAAAGTCCACCTGGGTAAAGCGCATCCGCTTGGTGCCCCAGATCTCGTTGGCCTTGTGGCTCAGGATGGCGCCGATGCGGCCCACGATCTCGCCGTCCCGGTAGGCCAGGAAATTTTTTGCCTCGCAGTACTCAAAGGCAGGGTTTTTCTCCCTGTCCCAGTCCTCCAGGTCGTCACCGTAAAAGGCCGGGATAAACTGGGGCACATCACGGTACAGCACATTGGGGAAATCCACAAATTTGCGCAGTTCCGCCTTTGTGGTCACTTCTCTGATCTCGACTTTTTCTGTTGTAAGCATAGTTCCTCCCTCTTGTTTTTCTCTTTTCTCTTTTTGTTCTGTTTTCTGCACAGAGCAAGCCGCGGCCCTCTCCTTCCGCTGCTTACTGCTCCTTTACCAGATTTTCGCCGGCACGGTAGATATCCCCCGCTCCCACGGTGAGGATCAGATCCCCGGGACGCGCGATCTCCTTCAGCCGCTCGGTCACATCCTCCAGTGTGGGGCAGAACAGGCTGCCCGGGATCTGTTTTGCCAGGTCGTTGGAGGAAATGCCGATGTCATTGGTCTCGCGGGCGGCAAATATCTCCGCCAAAATAGTCACATCGGGGCGTCTCAGCACCTCGACGAATTCATCAAACAGCTCATGGGTGCGGGAATAGGTATGGGGCTGGAAGGCGCATACCACCCGCTGATACCCCAGCTCATCCACCATGTCCAGCAGAGCCTTCAGCTCACCGGGGTGGTGGGCATAGTCATCATACACCGCAGCGCCCCTGTACTCACCCTTGCGCTCAAAGCGGCGGCCGGGATTGGTGAAGGCGCCCAGGCCGGCGGAGATGGCGCTGCCCGGGACCCCCAGCACGATGGACGCCGCACAGGCGGCAAGGGCATTTTTCACGCTATGCATGCCGGGCACGGACAGGTCCACATGGGTGTAGACCTCGCCCCGCCACACCACATCAAAGGAGTGCAGCCCATTCACCTCGGTGAGGTTGGCGGCATGGACGTCACCCTTCTCAATGCCGAAGCTCACAACCCGGCGGGTCTCCCCTGCCAGGGTGGCCATGGTGTTCTCATCCTCGCAGTTGGCCACAATGGTGCCGTTCTCGGGGATGCGGTCGGCAAACACCCGGAAGGAGTGCTCCACATCCTCCAGATCCTTGAAAAAGTCCAGATGATCCGCCTCGATGTTCAAAATCACCGCCACCGTGGGGTAAAAGGACAGGAAGGAGTTGCAGTACTCACAGGACTCCAGAATAATGGTATCTCCGTGGCCCACACGGTAGGCGGCGTTGAGCAGCGGCAGCGTGCCGCCGATCATCACCGTGGGGTCCAGCTCCGCCGCCATAAAGATATGGGTACACATGGAGGTGGTGGTGGTCTTTCCGTGGGTGCCGGAAATGCACAGGGCATTGCGGTAGCCACGCATGATGGAGCCCCAGGCCTGCGCCCGCTCAAACACGGGGATGCCCCGCCCATGGGCGGCAGCGATCTCGGGGTTGGTGTCCGGCGCGGCGGCAGTGCGGATGACGCACTGGGCGTCCCCCAGATTTTCCTCCTTCTGGGGACCGACCTCCACCCGGATGCCCAAGCTCTTCAGATGGCGCACATTGGCGCTCTCGTTCCAGTCGGAGCCGGACACGATGATGCCGGCATTGTGGAGCACCTCGGCCAGGGAGGCCATGGAAACGCCGCCGATCCCCACCAGGTGGGCACGGCAGCCGGGTCTCATATAGTCATGAATGTCATAGGACATCATTTACACCTCATATTCGCATATCAAATGCGCTTTTCAATTCTTTGACAGCGTATTATATCATATAAGGCTGTGATTATCAACTGTATCTTACCCCAAAAAAATGACAAAATCTCCCATGAAACAGTTCATGGGAGATTTTGAAAAGGTTATACCAATCTGCCGGTGAAGTCAGCCAGAACCTCGGACACCGCAATATTCTGGGGGCACACCGCCTCGCAGGCGCGGCAGCCGATGCACTGATCCGGCCGGGCCTCCGGCGCCAAAAATCCGATGGCGCCACGGGGGATCGGCTCACCGGGCCGGCGGCAGGGATCGCTGTACAGCTCCAGCAGGAAGGGAATGGGCAGCTTTTTCGGGCACTGCTCCATGCAATAGCGGCAGGCGGTGCAGGGCAGATAGTTGGCCGCGGTCATATCGGCGGCGATCTTCTGCAGGGCGTCCCACTCCGCCTCATTGAGAGGCTTCTCCTCCTCAAAGGTGCGGATATTCTCCGCCAGCTGCTCGTCATTGGACATACCGGAGAGGATCATGCCCACCTCGGGAATGCTCTGCAGGAAGCGGAAGGCCCACTCCGGAGCGCTGACGCCGGGGCGCAGGGCCTCCAGACGGCTCATGTACTCCTCCCGGAGCACGGCAAGACTTCCGCCCCGGACCGGCTCCATCACCCACAGGGGCACATGGAACTCCCGGAGCAGCTCCAGCTTGGCCCTGGCGTCCTGGAAGGTCCAGTCCAGCCAGTTGACCTGCAGCTGGCAGAACTCCAGCTCGCCGTTGCAGGCCTCAAGGAAGCGGCGGATGGTCTCCAGATCTCCGTGGGCGGAGAAACCCAGGTGGCGGATGCGTCCCTGCCGCTTCTGCTCCAGCAGATAATCCACCACACCGTACTTGGGATCAAGGAAGGCGTCCACATTCTTCTCGGCCACATTGTGGAACAGGTAGAAGTCGAAGTAGTCCACCTGCAGGCGCTCCAGCTGCTTTTCAAAGATCTCCTGCGCCCGCTCCATGTTCTTCACATCGAAGCCGGGGAATTTGGTGGCCACATAGAAGCGCTCTCTGGGGTGCCGCTTCAGAATGCGGCCCATCACCGGCTCGGACTGTCCGTCATGGTAGCCCCATGCGGTATCGAAATAGTTGACGCCGTGGTCCAGCGCATACTGCACCATGCGCTCCACGGCCTCCTCGTCAATGCTGCCGTCTTTCCGGGGCAGGCGCATACACCCCATGCCCAGCGCAGACAACTCCATATCCTGAAACTTTTTGTAGATCATATACTCAGCTCCCAGATCATCATTCTCCGCTGCTTCAGCGGGCAGGATTGGTCATGTTCCGTACTTTTCCAAAAATGCCGGAACATCCTTGAGATCCTCCAGACGCTCCCGCAGCTGCTCATGGCTCCAATCCCACCAGCGGATGCGCAGCAGGGCGGCGACGGTGGCCTCATCGTACCGCCAGCCGATGTGGCGCGCGGGAACGCCGCCCACGATCTCATAGGGGGCAACATCATGGGTGACCACCGCGCCTGCGGCCACCACTCCCCCGTCACCGATGGTCACATTTTTCATGATGACGGCGTTATGGCCGATCCAGACGTCGTTTCCGGTGACCACCGGGCTCTGCCGGCGCCAGTCGATGAGGCTCTCATCATTCTCCCCCAGGCCGTAGTGGGCGGCCCGGTAGGTGATGTGGTGGGCCGCCACCCGCTCCCGCATGGGATGCTGCGCAGGGTTGATGCGCACGCCGGTGGCAATGGAGTTGAACTTTCCGATTTTGGCGTAGATCACATCGTTGGAGCCGAAGAGATAAGTATAGTCTCCGAACTGCGTCTCCTCCGCCACACAGTGGTCGCCCAGCTCCACATAAGCTCCAAAGGTGCAGTTTTTCACCACACAGGTGGGGTGGATGAGGGGCTCCTCCGCCGTCAGGGTCTTGGTAAAATCCAGCATATCACTTATGGGTATTCAGCACGTCCTTGTTCTTCACAAAGTACTCCACCCCGGAGTAGAGGGTGGTGGCGGCAATGACGATGACGCACACCCAGCCCAGCCAGGTCCAGATGGGCAGGTGCATGATGCACAGGCACACCATGGTGGAGAAGGTCTTGACCTTTCCGGACCAGCCGGCGGCGATGACCCGGCCGTTGTCCACGGCCACCATGCGCAGGCCGGACACGGCGAACTCCCGGGCCATGACGATGACCAGGGCCCAGGCGGGGAAGCGGCCCATGGCGCAGAAGCAGATCATGGAGGTGAGCACCAGCACCTTGTCCGCCAAGGGGTCCATAAACTTGCCGAAGTCGGTGACCTGGTTGTAGTGGCGGGCCACATAGCCGTCGATAAAGTCGGTGACACTGGCAATGATGAAGATGGCCAGGGCCACAAAATTATTCCCTGCAAAATTCAGATACCAGACCACCAGATACACCGGGATGAGGATCACCCGCAGCATGGTCAGCTTGTTGGCAGTATTCATGGTTATTCCTCCATTCCTTTCGGCAGACAGCTCAGCTCCATCTGAGCCAGGAGCCGTTCAAAAAATTGTATTTGGAAATTCACTTTATCCCGCCACATAGCGGTGGCCGTGGGGGTGCCGAACTCCAATCCGGCCAGTTTTTCCAGCTGTGCAAGCCGCTGGCGCAGCCATTCCAGTCTGCTGTCAAGCTCCAGCTCCCCAAAGTTCTGATTTCTTACCGCCTCATAAATGCGGTATGTGTCGAAACGGTCGATATTGTCCGCATCTCCCACGGTTTCCGTGAAGGGGCAGCGGCGGCCTTCAAAGTCCGCCTTGTCATCCACATGGATGGCAATGGCATAGCAGATGTCGTTGACGGTCTCTTCCGTCAAACCCAGGGTCTTCAGAAAAGGGCGGGCAATGCGTGCGCCGTCCCGGCCGTGGTTTTTCCAGTCGTACCCTTCGGGAAAATCTGTTCCGTAGCCCACATCATGGAGCAGGCAGGCAACAGTCATGGCTTCCTCATCCATTCCCTCGGCCCGGGCAATTTGGGCAGCAATATTGGCCACACGGATGGAGTGCTCCAGCCGGTAGGCTTTGTCGGATGGATTCTTCTGAAAGTATCCGACGCCTTCAAACTGCTCCTTCAGAAAAGCCAGCGTTCTCTGTACCCGATCCGTCATGGTCTTACTCCTCGATCTCACCGACCAGATCCCCGTCGGACACGCCGGTGATGCGCACCCAGACAAACTCGCCCGGCATAATCACATCGGCGGCGGTGAAGAGCACCCGTCCGTCGATCTCCACGGAGTCGGCGTAGGTGCGGCCCACAAAGCAGCCCTCGTCCTCATCAAAGCCCTCGCAGAGCACCTCCATACAGGTGCCGAGGCGGTCCTCGTTGTACTCATCCATCACCCGGGACTGGATATCCACCGCCAGCTCCACCCGGCGCTGGGCAACATCCGGATCCACTTGGTTCTCCATAGCGGCGGCCAGGGTCCCCTCCTCGGGGGAGAACTGGAAAATGCCCGCCCGCTGGATCTTCTCCTCCCGCAGGAAGTCGCACAGCTCCTCGAACTCCGCCTCGCCCTCACCGGGCAGGCCGCAGATGATGGAGGTGCGGATGACCACATCGGGCATGGCGGCTCTCAGCTTGGCGAACAGGGCTTTGATCTCCGCCTTGGTATTGCGCCGGCGCATGGCCTTCAGAATGCCGTCGTTGGCGTGCTGAATGGGGATGTCCAGATAGTGGACGATCTTCTTTTCACGGGCAATGACGTCGATCAGCTCGTCGGTCACCGCCTCCGGGTACAGGTAGTGCAGGCGGATCCAGTGGAAGGGCAGCTTGCACAGCTCCCGCAGAAGGCCTGCCAGGGTGGAGCCGTCCTTCAGGTCCAGGCCGTAGCGGGTGATGTCCTGGGCGATGACGATCAGCTCCTTCACGCCGCTGTCGGCCAGGGTCCCGGCCTCGGCCAGCAGGGCCTGCATGGAGCGGCTGCGGTAGCGGCCCCGGAGCTTGGGGATGATGCAGAAGGCGCAGCCGTTGCTGCAGCCCTCGGCAATTTTCAGGTAGGCGGTGTAGGAGGGGGTGGTCACCAGCCGCTCCCCGTCCTCATAGGTGCGGTGGATGTCCCCGAAGTGCTCCGCCTTCTCCCCCGCCATCAGCTCCTCGATGGCCTGGACCACGTCGGTGTAGCTGCCGGTGCCCAGCATGCCGTCCACCTCGGGCAGCTCGGCCCGGATGTCCTCTGGGTAGCGCTGGGACAGGCAGCCGGTGACCAGCAGCTTTTTCAGCTTGCCCTGGGCCTTGAGCTGCCCCAGCTCGATGATGTTGTCGATGGCCTCGCTCTTGGCCGACTCGATGAAGCCGCAGGTGTTCAAAACAGCCACGTCGGCCCCCTCCGGCTCCCCGGTGACGGTGTAGCCCGCCTTGCGGCACAGGGCCATCATCTGCTCGGCGTTGACCAGGTTTTTGGCACAGCCAAGGGAGATAAACGCTACTTTATAAGACATAGAATCGCTCCAATTTCGCTCTTATTCTTCCGGCTCTTTGCCCCGCCAGGTGGGGTCGTCCGTGATGCCCAAAAGGTAATCGGCCGAGACATGATAGTATTCCGCCAGCATCACCAGCCGGACAAGGGTAGTGCCGGTTTTTCCTTTCTCCATATCGCCGACTTGGGTGGTACTGGTTCCTAATAGCTTGGCAATATCCGCCAGCACAAGTCCCTTTTCTTTGCGAAGCGCATGCAAACGCGCTCCAAACACATTTAAATCAAGCATGGCTACCTCTCGACTTTTCAGATATAATCTGATATTCTGTTTTAAGATTATATCTGAAAACAGAATATCAGATTTGGGAGGATTTTCAATGAACGACTTTTTAACCGACCTGCTCTTCTACTGCACCGAACAGATCTCTCCCCCCAGCCGCGATGCGCAATACCTGGCTGATCGCGAGGCATTTTCAGAGCTGTGCCTTGAGATCCAGACCGCGCTGGGC
>JAQXJQ010000162.1 GCA_029009035.1 Oscillospiraceae bacterium
GTGATCTCCTGATTCTGCCTGACGGTGCCCCGCTCGATGCGGCCCACGGCGATGCGGCCCACGAACTCGTTGTAGTCGATGGAGGACACCAGCATCTGGAAGGGGGCCTCGGTGTCGGCCTCGGGGGCGGGGATATAGTTCATGATGGTCTCGAACAGGGGGACCAGGTCGGTGCCGGGCACGTCGGGGGAGTAGGAGGCGGTGCCCTGACGGCCGGAGCAGAACAGGGTGGGGGACTCGAACTGCTCGTCGGTGGCGTTCAGGTCCAGCAGCAGCTCCAGCACCTCGTCCATGACCTCGTGGATGCGCTGGTCGGGGCGGTCGATCTTGTTGACCACCACGATGACCTTGTGGCCCAGCTCCAGGGCCTTGCTCAGCACGAAGCGGGTCTGGGGCATGGGGCCCTCGGCGGCGTCCACCAGCAGGATGACGCCGTTGACCATCTTGAGGATGCGCTCCACCTCGCCGCCGAAGTCGGCGTGGCCCGGGGTGTCCACAATGTTGATCTTGGTGTCCTTGTAGTGGACGGCGGTGTTCTTGGCCAGAATGGTGATGCCGCGCTCACGCTCCAGATCGTTGGAGTCCATGACGCGCTCCACGGTGGCCTGGTTTTCGCGGTAGATGCCGCCCTGCTTCAGCATCTCGTCCACCAGGGTGGTCTTGCCGTGGTCGACATGGGCGATAATGGCGACATTTCTCAGTTTTTCGTTCTTCATATAAATCTCCTCGCAATGCCTATCGGCCGGATCAAGCAATAAATTCACAAATAAATATTATAAAACAGGAAATCAAGAATTGCAACAGCACTGGGGCGGAAAATATACCGATTTCATCCGCTTTTTTGCCCGCTGCCCCTGTAAAAAAGCACCGCAGGCTCCCCGAATGGGGGGAGACCTGCGGTGCTTTTGGAGAGGGCGGGGTTACGCGCCGGTGCGGATCTGATCCAGCGTCAGGCTCCTGCTGTGGCGGATGGGCTTCCACTGGGGGTTCTTGAAGAGCGCCGCGGCGCACAGGGGGATGTAGGTGAACATGAAGATGGGGAAGGTGAAGATGTACAGCACCTTTTTGGGGGCGGAGCAGTGGATGTGCCGCCACTCGGTGACGGTGGTGATGCCGCCGATGACGAACATGGTGAGGTACAGGCTGACGAGAGTCTGGAGAAGGGAGAGGCCCAGGGCCGCGGCGGAGCCGCCGCCGGTGAAACTGATGACGGCGGCCGCGATGTTCACCACCGCGCTGACGCCGGTGAGGATGGCGGCGGGCATGATGTTCATGGCCATGTCATAGCAGGAGAAGCTGCCGCGGAACATGCCGCTCACCAGCCTGCCGCCGTACCGGGCAAAGACCTGCAGATACCCCCTGGCCCAGCGCAGCCGCTGGCGGAGGGACTGGCGGAAGGAGACGGGCTGCTCGTCATAGAGCACGGCGGTGGGGCAGTAGCCCACCTTGACGCCGCCTACCACATTGTGGATGGTGAACTCGATGTCCTCGGTGAGGAGGAAGAAGTTCCAGCCGCCGCAGGCGTCCAGAACCGCCCGGGAGAAGAGAAAGCCGGTCCCGGACACGGCGCAGCTGCTGCCCAGAAGCATGCGGGAGGCGTTGAGATAGCGGGCCTCCCGGAGGAACCACAGGGCATAGCCGGCGGAGATCCAGTTGTCGCCGTAGTTCTTGGAGTTGCGGTAGCAGGTGACGATCTCATACCCGTCGGAGTAGGTGCGGTTGATCTCGGTGATGAAGTTGGGGGAGACGATGTTATCCGCGTCCAGCACCACGAAGGCGTCGTAGGCGGGGTGATCTCCGCCGCAGAGCTGCCCCAGCAGAGAGTTCAGCGCGTAGCCCTTGCCGGTGTGGACCGTGTCGCTGCGCTCAAACACATGGGCGCCGTGGCTGCGGGCGATGGCGGCGGTGGCGTCGGTACAGTTGTCCGCCACCACGAACACATCCAGCACTCCGGTGTAGTCCTGGACCGCCAGACTGTCCAGCAGGTTGCCGATGACGGCCTGTTCGTTGCGGGCCGCGATGAGCACCGCCAGCCGGCTGGCCTTCGCCGGCCCGTGGGGCTTGAACTTTTTCAGCCAGGACACGGGGATGTAGAAGAACTGATAGGAATAGCACAGGAAAAACAGGCAAATGATGATAAAGTTGATGGTTTCTACGGTGCGCATAAGCTGCCGCCTCCTCGCGGGGTGTATTAACTGTATTAAGTGTGTTGGTACAGTTAAAATACTATATCCCCGGGGAAATGTCAACACCTTTTTTTCGCTTTTTCGCGGGAACGGTCTGCCCGGGAGGGACCCGGCGGTTCTTGACAGGCGGCGGTTTGGAATGTAAAATGAGAAAAAAGCCCCCGATCGGGGGCGCTTTCATGTATGGAGGTATATTATGCGTGAGATCATGCTGCTCAAGCAGGGTGAGATGGTGCTCAAGGGGCTCAATCGCCGGGGCTTTGAGGAAAAACTCATGGGCAATGCCAAGCGGAGACTGAAGAAGTACGGCCATTTCAAGGTCTATACCCGGCAGTCCGCCACCTATGTGGAGCCGCTGGATGACGATTGCGATTTCGAGGGCGCGTGGGAGGCCATGTGCAAGCTCTTCGGTGTGGTGGGCCTGAGCCGCGCCTGCAGCTGCGAGAAGGACAAGGATGCCATCGTGGCCTGTGCCAAGGAGTATCTGGGGGACAAGCTGTCCGCGGCCAAAACCTTCAAGGTGGAGACCAAGCGGGCGGACAAGAGCTTTCCCATGAATTCCATCCAGCTGTCCCAGTATGTGGGCGGCGAGCTGGACGACGCCTACCCCAACCTCACCGCCGAGATGCATGACCCCGAGCTGGTGGTGCACGTGGAGGTGCGGGATTACGAGGCCTTTGTCCATGCCGACCCCGAGGAGGGTGCGGGCGGTCTGCCCATCGGTGTGGGCGGCCGTGCCCTGTCCCTGCTCTCCGGCGGGATCGACTCCCCCGTGGCCAGCTGGATGATCGCCAAGCGGGGCGTCATCGTGGACATGATCCACTTCTATTCCTACCCCTACACCTCTCCCGAGGCCAAGGAAAAGGTGCTGGACCTGGCCCGCCTGCTGGTGCCCTACACCGGCAAGCAGTGCGTCCATGTGGTGCCCTTCACCAAGATCCAGGAGGAGCTGCGCCGCTCCTGCCCCGAGGAGCGGTTCACCATCCTGATGCGCCGCTTTATGATGCGCATTGCCTGCCGTGTGGCCGAGAAGAACGGCTTCTCCGCCCTGGTCACCGGTGAGTCCGTGGGACAGGTGGCCAGCCAGACCCTGGAGGCCATGGCCTGCACCAACGCGGTGTGCACCGTGCCCGTCCTGCGGCCTCTGGTGGGCATGGACAAGGAGGAGATCGTGCGCATTTCCCGCAAGATCGGCACCTTCGAGACCTCCATCCTCCCCTATGAGGACTGCTGCACCGTCTTTACCCCCAAGCATCCCCGCACCAAGCCCAAGCTGGAGGAGCTGGTGGAGGCGGAGAAGGCGCTGGATATCGAGGCCCTGGTGGAGGAGGCCGTGGCCGGCATCGAGCGCGTGATGCTGGAACTGTAAAAAGCAAAAAACCGTTGCAGAACAATTGCTCTGCAACGGTTTTTGCGTTGGTGGGCAGTCATCGTGGGGGCAGCCGCCTTGCCTCTCCCAGAGGGAGAGCCAGGGGAGGCTTTGGTGCCTTTCCGGTCGACCAGAAAGTCACCCGTCGGAGACAAACAGAAAGGACTGTTGCAGAACTGCACTGCAACAGTCCCTTTTTTAGAGCAGCGGCGCGAAGACCTGCCGCAGGTGGTAGGCGTCCGTGGAGCCGCCGGCGAAGGTGTGAATGAGGCTGTTCACCGCTGCCTGCTCCTCCCGGCTGCAGTTGAGCTGGACGAAGTTGGGGGCGGAGGTGCTCAGCCGGGACAGGAGCGCGCCGGCGGTGAGCCTGTCCCCCGCGATGGTGGGGCTCCAGACGGCGCAGCCCACTTGCCTCAGATCCTCCAGCCCGCTCTCATCCAGATCGGGGGCGGAGACGATGAGCAGGGGACAGCGGGCGATCTGGGCGAGAAGCTCCCGCCCGGAGGTGAACTCTGCCAGACAGAGGGCGGAGTCGCTGCCGCTGAGCACCAGTCCCACCTGATGCCCCTGGGCCGCCAGGGAGAGAACCAGCTCCGACTGCTCGGCAAGCTCCTTGCAGGTGAAAAGGAACAGGGCGCGCTGTCCGTAACGCTCCAGCGTATCCGCGATCTGCCGCGTGTCCTCTCCGTGCCGGAAGGCCAGATAGACCAGCGCGGGCGGGGTGCTGGGCTGAACGGGGACAGAGGGCGTCGGCGAGGGGGAGGGCGAGGGGGTGACGGTGGGCGCCAGGGCAAGATAGCGCTGATAGTTGAGCCGCAGCAGGCTCTCCGCCGCGTCCACAAATTCCTCGTCGGTGAGCACCTCCGCGCCGTTGGTCACCCGGATGAGGGTGCCGTAAGGGGTGGCGGTGAGGGTATAGCTGAGGATGGGGTAGTAGCTGCACAGCCACTCTATGGGCAGATAGGGGGTGGAGTTGCGCACCAGAGCGCGCACGGTGAGGGGGCGGCCGGAGGAACTGACGGCGGTGTTGCCGCGCACATCAAAGGAGATGGGATACCGGCCGTCGGTGACGGTGAGGACGCCTTGACTGGCGTTGTACTGGGCGCGTACCCCCAGATTGATGCCGGTGACAGAGGGGGAGAACATGGTGTAGGGCACATAGATGGTGCCGCCGGACACCATGGGCAGGTTGTTGGCCTGCAGCTCCATCACCGTGTCGTTCACCGAGAGCAGCATGGCGTTGGAGGCGCCGCTGGCGGGGAGGATCAGACTGCCCAGCAGGATGGCGGCGATGAGAAGGGGGAGAAAGAGGGCTTTCCGGCGGCGTTTCATATACTCACCTGTTTCGTTTCAGAGTTGCTCCGGATCTTTGCCGTCCAGATAGCGGCGGATCATGTCAAAGGCGTGGTTGGCGCCCAAGGCGCGGATGCGGTCCCGGCGGTGGCGGGTGCCGCCCAGATGAAGCTCGCGCACCCAGACCCGCTCCCGGTCGGCCAGGGCCACATACACCAGACCCACCGGATTGCCGCGCTCATCGCTGTCCGGTCCCGCCACTCCGGTGGCGGACACAGACAGATCGCAGCCCAGGACACGCCGGGCGCCCTGCGCCATAGCGGCGGCCACATCGGCGCACACGGCGCCCTGTTCCTCCAAAAGCCGGGCGGGGACCCCCAGCACATGCTGCTTCACCTCGTTGGTGTAGCTGACGACGCCGCCCTTCAGCACGGCGGAGGAGCCGGGAAGGTCGGTGATGCGCTTGGCGATGAGTCCGCCGGTGCAGCTTTCCGCCGTGCCCATGGTGAGCCCACGCCCTTTCAAACCGGCCAGCACCACCGCCTCCAGGGAGGGTACATCGGCGCCGTATACCAGATCGCCCAGAAGGCTGCGCACCTCCGCCTCCACAGGGGCGATGAGGGCCTCCGCCTCCCGGGGGGTATCCGCCTTGGCGGTGATGCGCAGCTCCACCTCACCTTCCTTGGCATAGGGGGCGAGGGTGGGGTTGGTGAGCGCATTCATCCGCTGCCGGAGCAGGTCCTCCACCCGGGACTCGCCCATGCCGAACACCCGGAGGGTGCGGGAGCGGATCACACCCTCGCTGAGCCCCATGAGCCAGGGAGCGGCTTCCTCCCGGAACATGGGCAGGCACTCGCTGGGGGGACCGGGGAGCATGACCACATAGTTGTTACCGCTGCGGAAGGCGCAGCCGGGGGCGGTGCCCCAGCGGTTTTTCAGAATGGTGCAGCCCTCGGGGAGCCAGGCCTGCTGAAGGTTGTTGTCCGTCATGGCCTTTCCCGTGCGGGCAAAAAAGTCCCGGATGGACTGGGCGCTCTCCTCGGAAAAGACCAGTTTTTTTCCAAAGGTCTCCGCCACCACCTGCTTGGTGAGGTCGTCGCAGGTGGGGCCCAGACCGCCGGTGGTGATGAGGATGTCGGCCCGGCTTTTTGCCAGCTCCACCGCCTGACGCAGACGCGCCGGATTGTCCCCCACCACGGAGTGGTAGTAGACGTTCAGACCCAGAGAGGACAGCTCCCGGGACAGCTCCCGGGCGTCGGTATTGGCGATGTTGCCCAGCAGCAGCTCGGTGCCCACTGCCAGCAGTTCAACCGTATGGCTCATAAAATCACTTCCTGTTGCCTATATCCTACCGATTGCGCCGCGGAATGTCAAGTTTTCCGGTGGGACTGAAATGAGGAAAATGCGGGAAAACACTTGCATTTGCGCTCCGGCGGGTTTATACTCAGAGCATCACTTAGGAAGAGGTATTGCATGATGCTCGACCGCACCCACAGCTTCATGTTCTCCTTTGGCTGGGCTCGATTTACCGAGGCCGGCTATTTTGCCGTGGAGAAACAGCAGGTGTGACTTGAGTTTAGCCCGAAAGGGACAATCGGATACCCCGTGATAGCTCATTGACACACAATGCGGTCAATGGGCATTATTTTTACCCTGAGAAAGGTCGGAAGAGTATGGTTATCGTCATGAAACCCGGCGCCAGGCAGGAGACCATCCTGGCCCTGGTGGCAAAGCTGGAGAGCGAACACGGCGTCAAGGTCAGCATCACCAACGGCGTGGGATGCTCCATCCTGGGTCTGGTGGGCGACACCGCCAGCATTGATATCGACAAGGTCTCCATCCACAAGGATGTGGAGCGCGTCATGCGCGTGCAGGAGCCTTATAAGAAGGCCAACCGCAAGTTCCACCCCGAGGACTCCGTGGTGGATGTCCGCGGCGTCCCCGTGGGCGGCGGGAACTTCACCGTCATCGCCGGCCCCTGCTCCATCGAGAGCGAGGCGCAGATCGTGGAGGTGGCGAAGGATGTGAAGGACGCCGGTGCCGCGCTGCTGCGGGGCGGCGCCTTCAAGCCCCGCACCTCTCCCTACTCCTTCCAGGGCATGGGTGAGCCGGGCCTGGACCTGCTGCTGAGAGCCGGGGCCGCCTCCGGCGCCCCTGTGGTCACCGAGCTGATGAGCCCCAAATACTGCGAGCTCTTCGAGGAAAAGGTGGACCTGGTGCAGATCGGCGCCCGCAATATGCAGAACTTCGACCTGCTGAAAGAGGTGGGCAAGATGAGCAAGCCCATCCTGCTCAAGCGCGGCCTTGCCAACACCTACGAGGAGTGGATCATGTCCGCCGAGTATATCATGGCGGCCGGCAATGAGAATGTCATCCTCTGCGAGCGGGGGGTGCGCACCTTCGAGACCTATACCAGAAACACGCTGGACCTGTCCGCCATTCCCGCCATCCGCCGCATGAGCCACCTGCCCATCGTGGTGGATCCCTCCCATGCCGCCGGGATGTACTGGATGGTGGAGCCCCTGGCCATGGCCGCCGCCGCCGTGGGCGCGGACGGACTGATGGTGGAGGTCCACAACAACCCCGCCTGCGCCAAGTGCGACGGGCAGCAGTCCCTCACCCCCGAGAAGTTCCGCCGCCTCATGGGCAAGCTGGAGCCCATGGTGGAGCTGGTGGGCAAAAAGTTAGTGAAGTAACGGCATAAAAAGTCGGCGGAGGTGCCCTATGAAACAACTGACCGTGTCCCTGCCCGGACGGGAATATGACATCCTCATTGCGCGCGGCATTCTGGATGAGGCGGGCGGGCGCATCCGCGCCGTGCTGCCCCGGGCCGGGCGCGCGGCGGTGGTGAGCGACAGCAATGTGGCGCCCCTCTATGCCCAAAGGGTGCTGGACAGCCTTGCCGGAGCGGGATTTGCCTGCGAGCTGTTCACTGTGCCCGCCGGAGAGAAGAGCAAGTGCGCCGGGGAGCTCTCCGAGCTGTGGGAGAAGTTCATGCGCTTCGGCCTGACCCGGTCCGATGTGGTGGTGGCCCTGGGGGGAGGCGTGGTTGGCGACCTGTCCGGCTTTGCCGCCGCCACCGCCCTGCGGGGGGTGGCCTTTGTCCAGATCCCCACCACGCTGCTGGCCCAGGTGGACTCCTCCGTGGGCGGCAAGGTGGCCATCGACCTGAAGGCGGGGAAAAACCTCGCGGGTGCCTTTTATCAGCCCAGGCTGGTGCTCATGGACCCGGACACGCTGGACACCCTCCCCAACACCGTTTTCGCCGACGGCATGGCGGAGGTGGTGAAGTACGGCTGCATCGCCGACGAGGCGTTTCTCGTCCGGTTGGAGAAGGCTCCCACCAGAGCGGGGGTGATGGCGGACATCGAGTCCGTGCTGTACACCTGCTGCGCCATCAAGCGGGATGTGGTGGTGGAGGACGAGCTGGACACCGGACGGCGGATGATGCTCAACTTCGGCCACACCCTGGGCCACGCCTACGAGCTGGCGGGAGGATACGAGACCTGGACCCACGGGCAGGCCGTGGCCGCGGGCATGGTGCAGGCCTCCCGCCTGGGCGCCCAACTGGGGGTCAGTCCCCCGGAGCTGGCGGGGCGCATTGCCGCGCTGGTCACCGCCCTGGGCCTGCCGGAGCGCATCGAATGTACCGCGGCGGACTATGAGGCCGCCGTGGGACTGGATAAAAAGGGGGATGGCGGAGCCATCACCCTGGTGCTGGCCGACCGGCCGGGACACACGGTCTTTCACAAAATGAAAAAAAGCCAACTGCTTGATCTTTTGAAATGAGAGGTTAACGACATGAATGTGATCATCACCCCCACCAAACTGAAGGGTCATGTGACTCCCCCCGCATCCAAGTCCCAGGCGCACCGGCTGCTCATTGCCGCCGCCCTGGCCGAGGGGGAGAGCGTGATCACCAACATCACCCCCAACGACGACCTGCTGGCCACCGTTTCCTGCCTGAAGGAGCTGGGGGCGGAGTTTGCCTGGGAGGGCAACACCCTCACCGTCAAGGGCATGGGCGCGGGGGAGATGTCCCCCATGCGCCGGCTGGCCCATCCCCACATGGACTGCGGCGAGTCCGGCTCCACCCTACGCTTCCTGATCCCCGTGGCGCTGGCCGTGCGGGGCGGCGGGGTGTTCACCGGCCACGGCAGACTGATGCAGCGCCCCCTGCAGCCCTACTTTGACCTCTTTGACGAGAAGGGGATCCACTACAGCCTGGACGGCGATACCCTCACAGTGCAGGGGATGCTGGAGCCGGGGGAATACCGTCTGCCCGGCAATATCTCCAGCCAGTTCTTCACCGGTCTCATGTTGGCCCTGCCTCTGCTGGGCGGGGACTCCAAAATCACCCTCACCTCCCCGCTGGAGTCCGGCGCCTATGTGGAGCTGACCCGGGACGCCCTGCGTGACGCGGGGGTGAGCATCGTGGGCGGGAGCATCCCCGGCCGTCAGCGCTATCAGCCCATCCATCAGGAGGTGGAGGCCGACTGGTCCCAGGCGGCGTTCTTCTATGCCGCCCACGGTATGGGCAACGACCTGCGCATCAAGGGGCTCAACCCCCTGTCCAACCAGGCGGACACCAACATCGTCCCCCTGTATACCGAGCTGTGCGGTAACGATGAGGAGGCCAACATCAGCGTGAGCCAGTATCCCGACCTGTTCCCGGCCCTGTGCGCCATGGCTGCGGTGCGGGTGGGCGAGCCGGTGAACATCGGCGGCGGTCTGCGCCTGCGCATGAAGGAGAGCGACCGCATCTCCGCTGTGGCAGGTGCGCTGAAGGCCTTCGGCGTCCGCTTTGAGGAGTTTGACGACGGCCTTTCCATCGAGGGACGCCGTACCCTGCGGGGCAATGTGACCATCGACTGCTGCGGCGACCACCGCATCGCCATGATGGCGGCCATCGCCGCCACCTGCGCCGATGGGCCGGTGAAGCTGCTGGGCGCCCAGTGCGTCAGCAAGTCCTACCCCGATTTCTGGGAAGTGTATGAGTCTCTGGGAGGACAGATCGTCCGGGAGGATTGAGTATGAACTATACCATTTTCGGGGAGTCCCACGGACCCGCCATCGGCGTGACCCTCACCGGCGTCCCCGCGGGGCTGGCGCTGGATCGGGAGGCGGTACGCCGTGAGATGGCCCGCCGCGCGCCGGGCCGGGACGACATTTCCACCGCCCGCCGGGAGGCGGACGAGGTGAAGATCCTCTCCGGTATGTTTGAGGGGAAGACCACCGGAACGCCCCTGTGCGCGGTGATCGAGAATACCGACACCCGCTCCGGCGACTACGCTGCCACCAAGGATCTGGCCCGCCCGGGCCATGCGGATTGGCCCGCTCAGGTGCGCTACGGCGGCAATCAGGACTACCGCGGCGGCGGCCACTTCTCCGGCCGTCTCACCGCGCCCCTGGTCTTTGCCGGCGCGGTGGCCAAGCAGCTCCTGGCGGAAAAGGGCGTCCTTGTGGCCGCCCATATCAGCAGCATCTACGGCGTCTCCGACGCCTCCGCGGAGGATCCGGAGAGCCTGCTGGCCGCCGCCTCCAAGCCCTTCCCCGTGCTGGATGACGCCGCGGGGGAGGCGATGCGGCAGGCCATTCTGGAGGCCAAAGGGGATCAGGACTCCGTGGGCGGCTCCATTGAGTGCGCCGTGTTCGGCCTGCCTGCGGGCCTTGGAAGCCCCGATTTCGGGGAAAATGTGGAGGGCATCTTCTCCCAGTACCTCTTTGCAGTCCCCGCCGTCAAGGCGGTGGCCTTCGGCGCGGGGACTGCCTTTTCCCTCATGCGGGGCAGTGAGGCCAACGACCCCCTCTATGTGGACGAAAACGGCAGGGTGTGCGCCGAGCAGAACTGTGCCGGCGGCGTCAACGGCGGCATCACCAACGGGATGCCTGTGGTGTTTGAGGTGACCATGCGCCCCACGCCCTCCATCGCCCGCACCCAGTTCACCGTGGATATGGCAAAAATGGAGAACGCCGAGCTGCGTTTGAAGGGCCGCCACGACCCCTGCGTGGTGCCCAGAGCGGTCCCGGTCATCGAGGCGGCGGCGGCGCTGGCAGCCTGCCGGCTGCTGGGAATGTAAGGAGGATGGAATATGGATCTGAAGACATTGCGGGAGACCGACGAGAATGTGGTCATCCTGCCCGGAGCAAAGGTGAGCGGCGATGTGAGCTTCGGCGAGGGCTGCTCCGTGTGGTATAACGCGGTGATCCGCGCCGACTCCAACCCTGTCCGCATCGGCAGGAATGTGAACATTCAGGACAATGCCGTGCTCCACACCGGCAACAAGGAGTTCGGCATCACCCTGGGAGACTGCGTCACCGTGGGGCATGGGGCCATCGTCCACGGCTGCACCGTGGGGGACGGCAGCCTCATCGGCATGGGCGCCATCCTGCTCAACGGAGCGGTGGTGGGCAAGAACTGCATCGTGGGCGCCGGTGCGCTGGTCACGGGAAAATTGAATATCCCCGATGGCTCCATGGTGCTGGGCAGCCCCGCCAGGGTGGTGCGCCCGCTGACGCAGGAGGAGATCGACGGCGTGAAAGAGGGCAACGACCACTATGTCCGGGCAAAGGAGCTGTATCGCTGATGGAGGAACTGAAGCAGTTGCGGCAGGAGATCGACAGGATCGACCGGCAGATGGTGGAGCTGTTCCGGCAGCGCATGGCGGTGACCCGCCGTGTGGGACAGTATAAGCTGGAGCGGGGCCTGCCCGTCCTGGACGAGGCCCGGGAGCGGCAGGTGCTGGAGGAGAAGGGCAGACTGGCGGGGGAGGAACTGCGTGTGAGCGCCATCACCCTGTTCCAGACCATCATGGCCCTCTCCCGCCGGCAGCAGCGGGATCTCATGGGGGAGCATTCCGCTCACCCCAGCCTGCCCTTCCACGGGAAGGAGAGTCCCGCGCCCCGTGAGCGGGTGGAGCACCCCCGGGTGGTCTATCAGGGCGTGCCGGGGGCGTACAGTGAGCAGGCCTGCATCAATGTGTTCGGCCCCGGGGTGGACGCCCGGGGACTGGAGCAGTTTGAGGACAACTTCAAGGCGTTGAAGGAGGGGCGGGCGGACTATGCCGTGCTGCCCATCGAGAACAGCTCCACCGGCGGCATCCGGCAGATCTACGACCTGCTCAGCCAGTACGAGTGCTATCTGGTGGGGGAGACCACGGTGCGGGTGGAGCACTGTCTCATGGCGCCCGAGGGCGCCGACCTCACCACCATCACCCATGTGTACTCCCACGAGCAGGGCCTGTTCCAGTGCGAACAGTATCTGGCCGCCCACCCCAACTGGCATCCGGTGCCCCAGGCGGACACCGCCGGCTCCGCCCGGATGGTGGCGGCCTGCGGGGACCTCACCAAGGCCGCCATCTGCTCCCAGCGGGCGGCGGAGATCTACGGGCTGAAGATCCTGGCCCGGGGGATCAACCACAACAGCCGCAATACCACCCGCTTTGTAGTGGTCTCCCCCGTGCCGGAGCTGCACGAAGGGGCAAACAAGGTCAGCACCATGTTCGTGCTGCCCCATGAGGCGGGCTCCCTGAACCAGGTGCTCACCGTGCTGGCCGTCCACGGCCTCAACATGGTGAAGCTGGAGTCCCGCCCCATCCCCGAACACAGCTGGGAATACCTGTTCTTTATGGAGTTCACCGGCAGCATGGAGCAGCAGGAGACCCTGGACGCCATCCACGAGCTGATCCAGAGCACCGGGGATTTCCGGGTGCTGGGCTGCTTCCCCTCTGATTTGAAGCAGGAGTGAGAGAAATGAAAAATCTCGTACTGATCGGAATGCCCGGCTGCGGAAAGACCAAGGTGGGGACCGCCCTTTCTGAGCTGCTGCATATGCCTCTGGTGGACACCGACCAACTCATCGTGGAGGCGGAGGGCCGCTCCATCCCGGACATCTTCGCCCGGGACGGTGAGGATGCCTTCCGGGATATGGAGACCGCCGCGGCAAAGCGGGCGGCGGCCATGGAGGGGGTCATCATCGCCACCGGCGGCGGGATGGTGCTGCGGGAGGAGAACATGGCCGCCCTGGCCGCCACGGGGGTCATTTTCTTCCGGGACAGAGCCCCGGAGGCCATTGCCGGGGAGGACCACGGCGAACGCCCCCTGATCGCCGGCCGGCGGGAGCGGGTGTTCCAGCTCTATGCGCAGCGTATTACATACTATCAAAAATACGCACAGTATACCATTTCCGACACCAATACGGTGGATGAGGCCGCCGGGAGGATCGCCGCCATTTTTCGGGAGGTAAGGGAAGGATGAAATTTCTCATTATCAACGGACCCAATCTGAACCTGTTGGGTAAGCGGGAGCCGGGCATCTACGGCGAGGAGAGCTATGATGCCCTGTGCCGGATGATCGAGGATCACGCCGCCGCCCACGGCTCCACCGCCCGCTGTTTCCAGTCCAATCACGAGGGCGCCATCATCGACGAGATCCATGCCGCCGACGGCGTGTACGACGCCATCATCATCAACCCCGGCGCCTATACCCACTACAGCTATGCCATTCTGGACGCCCTGAAGGCGGTGAGCGTGCCCGCCTATGAGGTGCACATCAGCCACATCGACCGGCGGGAGCCCTTCCGGGCAATTTCCGTCACCGCCCCCGCCTGCGTGGGGCAGCTCTACGGCCACGGGCTGAAGGGCTATCTCATGGCCATGGATTACTTCCTGGAGGGCGGGAAATGAGCGCCCTGCAGGTCATCGGCGATCCCGTGCTCCACTCCCTGTCCCCGGTGATCCACGGGGCCATGCTGAAAAGGCTGGGGCTGGACATTCCCTACACCGCCCATGTGGTGAAGCGGGGGGAGCTGGGGGAATATTTTGCCTGGGCGGAGAAAAACGGCGTCACCGGCTTTAACGCCACCATGCCCCACAAGCAGGACCTCATCCCCCTGTTGGATGAGGTGGACGGCGACGCCGCCCTCTTCGGCGCGGTGAACACCGTGGTGATGCGCAATGGGCGCAAAATCGGCTATAACACCGACGGCGTGGGCTGCCTCGCCGCGTTGGAGGAGGCCGGAATGTGGCCGGCGGAGCGGGTGGTGCTGCTGGGGGCGGGAGGGGCCGCCCGGGCGGTGGCCCTGAAGCTGGCAGGCAGCGGCGCGAAGACGGTCTATGTGTGCAACCGCACCGTGGAAAAGGCGGAGGAGCTGTGTGAGGCCGACCCCAACGGGGTGCTGAAGAGCGCCGGTTTCGCGCCGGAGGCCCTTGCGGGACTGTGCGGGAGCGCGGATGTGCTCATCAACTGCACCAATCTGGGCATGGCGGGGTGTGAGCAGTTTGAAGATCTGGGCTTTCTGGAGGCGCTGCCCTCCCACGCCGGAATGTTTGACCTCATCTACCACCCGGAGAAAACAGAGCTGCTTTCCCGGGGGGAAAGGCTGGGCCATCGGGTGTGCAACGGCCTGCCCATGCTCATCCATCAGGCCATCTTCGCTCTGGAATACTTTCTGGACCGGCCTTTGGATCATGGGGAGATGGGCGAAGCGGTGCGCGACGCATTGAAAAACAGATAAAAAGAAAGAACCCGTTGCAGAGCTGTCGCTCTGCAACGGGCTTTTGCATTTCTCAGTGATGGAACAGGTTGTTGGTCTGATACTGGGGGGTGCAGGTGAGGCGCAGGCCCAGCTTGGAGTAGATGGAGCTGTCCGCGGAGGAGAGGATCACCGAGGAGTGGGCCTCGCAGCCGCGAAGGGCGTCCAGACCGTTCAGCGCCTTGGCGGCCAGGGGGTCGGTGGCGGCGGAGATGGCCAGGGCGATGAGCAGCTCGTCGCTGTGCAGCCGGGGGTTCTGGGAGCCGAGGTGAGAGGTCTTCACGCCCTGGATGGGCTCGATGGCCTGACGGGAGATCAGATGGACGGCGTCGTCAATGCCGCTGACGGCCTTGAGGGCGTTGAGCAGGGCGGCGGAGGATGCGCCCATCAGATCGGAGGTCTTGCCGGTGATGACGCAGCCGTCGGGCAGCTCGATGGCCACGGCGGGTTCGCCGGTCTGCTCCGCGCGGGCTTCGGCGGCGGCGATCACCGGGCGCATGGCGGGGGTGATCTCGGCCTGTTTCATCAGCAGCTCCAGCTTGTACACGATATCGTCGCTGCCCTGACCCCGGCGAAGGTCGCACAGGGCGGCGTAGTAGCGGCGGATGATCTCCTGCCGGGCGGCGGCGCAGACGGCGTCGTCGTCGAAGATGCAGTTGCCGGCCATGTTCACGCCCATATCCGTGGGGGACTTGTAGGGGCTCTCGCCCATGATGCGCTCAAAAATGGCGGCCAGAACGGGGAAGACCTCCACATCCCGGTTGTAGTTCACCGTGGTCTCGCCGTAGGCCTGGAGATGGAAGGGGTCGATCATGTTCACATCGTTCAGGTCGGCGGTGGCGGCCTCGTAAGCCAGGTTCACCGGGTGCTTGAGGGGCAGGTTCCAGATGGGGAAGGTCTCAAACTTGGCATAACCGGCCTGAACGCCCCGCTTGTGGTGGTGATAGAGCTGGCTGAGGCAGGTGGCCATCTTGCCGGAGCCGGGACCGGGTGCGGTGATGACCACCAGGGGACGGGTGGTCTCGATATAGTCGTTGCGGCCGAAGCCTTCGTCGGAGACGATGGTGGAGATGTTGTGGGGGTAGCCGGGGATGGGGTAGTGGAGGTACACCTTGATGCCCAGATTTTCCAGACGGCGCTTGAAGGCGTCCGCCGCGGGCTGACCGGCATACTGGGTGATGGTGACGCTGCCCACATAGAGGCCCTGGGAGCGGAAGGTGTCAATGAGGCGGAGCACATCCTCGTCATAGGTGATGCCCAGATCGCCGCGGATCTTGTTCTGCTCGATGGCAGCGGCGTTGATGACGATGACCATCTCCACGCTCTCCCGCAGCTCCAGCAGCATCCGGATCTTACTGTCGGGAGCAAAGCCGGGCAGGACTCTGGAGGCGTGATAGTCGTCAAACAGCTTGCCGCCGAACTCCAGATAGAGTTTGCCGCCAAACTGGGCAATGCGCTCACGGATGCGGGCGGACTGGGTCTCCAGATACTTTTGATTGTCAAATCCGATTTTGCTCATAGTGCTGTCGGGTCTGCTGCGCAGCCCTTCCCCCTCTCAACTCATACCCTCCGATTTTAGCACATCGCACCCACCTCGGCAAGGGTGCGGGCAGATAAAAGCGAAAAATTTCGACAGATTTTTTCCGAAAAGAAACAGGGGGAGCGGATGCTCCCCCTGTTTGTACCGTGGAAACGCTCAGCCCTTTTCGATGTCCATCATGAGGTTGACGCGGCGCTCATGGCGGCCGCCCTCAAACTCGGTGGTGAGGAAGGCGTCCACGATGCGCTCGGCCTCAAAGGGGCCGGTGAAGCCGCCGGCCAGAGCCAGCATATTGGCGTTGTTGTGCTGGCGGGTCAGCTGGGCGGAGAGCAGGTCGCGGCACAGGGCGCAGCGGATGCCGGGGACCTTGTTGGCAGAGATGGAGATGCCGATGCCGGTGGTGCACAGCACGATGCCGCGCTCGCACCGGCCGGAGGCCACCTTCTCGGCGGCAGCCTTGGCAAAGATGGGGTAGTCGCAGCTGTCGGTGGAATAGGTGCCGCAGTCCTCCACCTCATAGCCCTTTCCGGTGAGGTAGGTCTTCAGATGCTCCTTCAGGGCGAAGGCGCCGTGGTCGCAGCCCATGGAAATTTTCATAACAGAAACTCCTTTATCTTTATTTTTATGAAATCAGATCTTATGCTCCACCGGCTTGCGGCGGACAAAGGCGGTGATGCGGTCAAACCCTGCCTCCCGGATCATCTCCAGCGCCCGGGGGATGCCCAGAGCCACATCCTGGGGGCGATGGGCGTCGGAGCCCACGGTGACGAGCCGGCCACCGCACTCCCGATACCAGCGCAGCAGCAGCGGCCAGTCGGCAAAATCCTTTCCCCGGCAGGTGTTGACCTCCAGGGCGTGGTCGGTGCGGGCCAGTTGGGTGAAGATGGCCCGGATGGGCTCCTCATAGTCTTCCACCGAAAGCTCGCCTCCATCCCGGCGAATGTAGCGGATGGGGTAGTTGATGTGGGCCAGAGAGTCATAGCAGTCGGGGTATTGGGTGACCAGCTCCCAGCTGTTTTCAAGGCACTGTTCAAAGCTTTTGCGCCCCAGCTCCGGCTTGCCCGTGTAATCGGTGGAAAAGAACTCGATGTTGTCCATATACCCCATCCAGTTGTGGAAGGAGCCGAGGACAAAATCCAGCTCCCCGCCGCCCTCGGCGATGATACGCCGGGCCACGGCGGGGTCGTAGAGGGGGGAGCCAAGCTCCAGCCCCAGACGCAGCTCCATGGAGCCGCTGAGCTCACTGCGAATGGAGTCGAACTGCGCCTTTGCCCCCGCCCAATCGAATTGGGTCACGGGGAGGCCGCTGCCGTCCAGCAGGTCGCAGTGGTCGGTTACGCAGTATTCCCGCAGTCCCAGCGCTTCGGCAGCCTTCACCATATCGGCGAGGGGCGCGGTGCTGTCCTGAGAGATGAGGGTGTGGGTGTGACAGTCACAGAGATACATACAGATCACCTGATCGTGAAAGAATTACAGGGGCCAGCTGGGGAACCAGCGCAGAAGGTTGTTGAAATACCACACAGGGGCGTAGAGGCCGGTGAGGGCGGGGTAGAAGAGGGCGTACACCGCCACGGTGCAGCCGGTAAAGCCGTAGACCGCCAGCGTGCAGCCTTTGCGGCGGCGGGAGAGCATATCGTTCATGAGGTAGGCGATGCAGAACACCAGAAACAGGGTGGTGGGGAAGTAGTGGTAGGCGAAGAGGGTCCGTCCGATGCCCAGCCAGGGCACCAGCTGGCTCAGCAGGGCGATGGTGATGAACAGGCCCGTTCCGCACCTGCGGCGGACGGTCTGGATGATGACGGCCGCGAAGGAGAGCAGACCCGCCCAGGACACCAGGGGGTTGTTGAAGGAGGCGAAGAGGCTCTTGATCCCCTGACTCTGGGCCAGATCCAGATCCCGGTAGTAGAGGATGGGACGGGCGTCGAAGATCCACTGGTACCAGTAGGACTCGTAGGGATGGTGGTCGTGGACGCCCTGATGGTAGGTGAGCATGAACACCTGGTTGTCCCATGTGAGCTTCAGCAGGTTGGGCAGGGTGAGCTCGGTGCCGTTTTTCAGGTTGTCCGCCACCAGATAGGGGATGTAGGCCGCCACATAGATGGCCACGGGGATGATGACGAAGAACACCACGGACAGCAGGGTGGTGCCCACCACATGAGCGGTGAAGGAGGGTTTTCCGGTGCCGTCGGTGGCGTGATACCACTCCCGGCCCTTGAAGATGAGGCCCAGCAGCCACAGCACCGCCAGACCCACGCCGGCGTACACCACCGTCCACTTGGATGCGCAGCCGATGCCCCAGAACAGCCCGGACAGGAACAGGGGGAGCACGGAGCGGCGCAGCTTCGTCCCCGCGGGGACGGACAGCCAGCGGTACATAAAGTAGTAGGAGACCAGGATGAAGAACACGCCGTAGGTGTCGATGGTGGCGATGCGGGTCTGCACCAGGTGCATGAAGTCAAAGGCGAACAGGCAGGTGCCGCAGAAGGCCACCGCCGTCTTGCCAAAGAGGTTTTTCAGGAAGATATAGAGGATGGGCAGCATGAGCACGCCGAAGAGGGTGCCCATGAACCGCCAGCCGAAGGGGGTCATGCCGAAGAGGACCACGCCCAGAGAGAGGATGAGCTTGCCCAGAGGGGGGTGGGAGACCTCGTAGGGGTAGACCCGGTTCAGATGCTCCAGCGCGGTGCGGGGGTGATAGATCTCGTCGAAGTAGCCGGAGTTCATGTAGGTGGCCTTGCTTGTCCAGAGGGAACTCTCGTCGAAGAGAGACTCGCCGCCCTGTGAGACCTCCCCGGGGACAAGGGGCGCGCCGTCGCTCCACAGGGCCAGATCCGCCAGCCACAGGCCCTCATGCCGCTCCACCCGGGGGGCGGAGATGCGGAATTGGGCGGCGGTGATGGGGGACTCGCCCTCGGCGGTGAGGTCGACGCACTGCCACTTCAGCAGGGAGGCGTAATTCTGATCCAGCGTGAGGCTCTGCCAGGTCTTCCCGTCGGAGGAGTACTCCAGCCGGTAGCTTCCCGTGCCCAGAGAGGTGTAATAGGACACCTTGTCCACCGTCACCGGCTGCTCGTAGGAGAAGGTGAACACGCTGTCCTGCTGAAAGACGGTATAGCTCTGGGGCACGGAGGTGTCGCCCAGGCGGAAGAAGGCGGTGGCGGCGTACACCACCGTGACCAGCAGCAGGGGCAGAATGTCCGACCGGACAACGGGATGACGCTTCAGGGTGAGGGTCATGGAGCGGGGCTGAGCCCGCTGCTCCGACAGGGCGATCCACTCAAGGGTGTGGGGCCGGGGGCGCAGACAGTGCCAGTAGTACACGAAAAAGGCGATGCACACCGCCAGCGCCCCAAGGGCGAGGAAAAAAGCGGGAGTCAGGTTCCCAAAGAACCAGGACAGGCCGTCAACTGCCGCCTGCAGGGGGGAAGTGCTGTCCGCTGTGAGTGACAGAGGGGTCATAAACGCGTCCTCCAGAAATCATTTGTGCGCCGAAACGGCGTTGGTTCCGGTTTTTTGCCATCACCGGAGCACACTATATCATACTACGAAATCGGTGGAAAGAAAAGCCTGTTTTTTCCGCGGAAAAAACGACAGGATTAGCAATCACACCGGGCACCTGCAAAATTGGCGGCGGTTTTTAAAAAATATAATATTCACATTTAATTTACAAACGGAGCTATTGACATTTTTCAGGGTCGGTGCTACATTATGTTTAGCACTCGGGGGTACTGAGTGCTAAAAGCGAGAGGAGCGGACACGATGGAACTGAGCGAACGAAAAAAGAAAATTCTCCGGGCCGTCGTGGAAAGCTATGTGCAGACGGCGGAGCCGGTGGGCTCCAAGGCCATTCTGGAGCTGGCGGAGCTGAAGGTGTCCTCCGCCACCATCCGCAACGAGCTGGCCGACCTCACGGAGCTGGGCTACCTGGAGCAGCCCCACACCTCCGCGGGGCGCATCCCCTCTCCCAAGGGATACCGCCTTTATGTCAATGAACTGATGGAGGAGCAGCGGCTCTCTCTGGAGGAGACCCGCCAGATCAACGAAGCCCTCCACCTGAAGATGAAGGAGCTGGACAAGGTCATCGACCAGGCGGGCAAGATGGTGTCACAGCTGACCAACTACCCGGCCTTTGCCCTGGCAGGCGGCGTCCGGCGCACTACCATCCGCCGCTTCGACCTCATCATGGTGGACGCCAATTCCTTTATCACCGTGGCCATGACCGACAGCAATGTGGTCAAGAACAAGCTCTTCCACCTTCCGGCGGAGCTGTCCGAGCCTCAGCTGCAGCTGCTCACCACGCTTTTGAACAGCTCTTTCGTGGGCAAGACTTTGGATGAGCTGACGCCGGAACTGATGCGGGTGGCGGAGCACGCCGCCGGAAGCTCCTACGGGCTCATTTCCCTGGTGGTCTCCTTTGCCATGGAGGTGCTGGACGATATCGAGAACAGCCCGGTGTACACCGCCGGTACCAGCCACATTCTGGACCATCCGGAATATCAGGATGTGGGCAAGGCCCAGAAGCTCATGAGCTACCTCAGCGAGGAGCAGAAGCTGGCCCGTTCTCTGGCCCTGCCCGCCATGGGCGATGATAATACCCGCATCCTCATCGGCCCGGAAAATGTGGCCGACGAGCTGAAGGACACCAGCGTGGTGCTGGCCAGCTATGACATCGGGGACGGCCTGAAGGGCGTCATCGGTGTGGTAGGGCCCACCCGTATGGACTATGCCAAGGTGGCTGCCAAGCTGTCCTATGTGGCGGACGGCCTGTCCAAGCTGTTTGGTCAGACCGAGCTGCCCACACCGAAAACGGAAAAGGAGGAGTAAGATCCCATGTCTGAGCATAAAGAGAACAATACCGTTTCCGAGGCCGAGCAGACCGAGGAGACGACCGTTGCCCCGGAGACCGGGGCGGAGGAGCAGACCGAAGTGAGCGGGGAGCAGACCGCTCCCGTTGACGAGCAGGCTGAAAAGCTGGCCGCCGCGGAGGAGAAGTTCCTGCGTCTGGCCGCGGAGTACGACAACTACCGCAAGCGCACCGCCAAGGAGAAGGAGGCCATCTGGACCGACGCCAAGGCACAGGCCGTGACCGCCTTCCTGCCGGTGTACGACAATCTGGAGCGGGCACTGAAGCAGGAGACCGTGGACGCCGCCTACGCCAAGGGCGTGGAGATGACCCTGAAGGGCCTGCAGGATGTGCTCACCGGTCTGGGCGTGGAGATGATCCCCGCTCTGGGCGAGAGCTTCGACCCCAACCGCCACAACGCCGTGATGCATGTGGAGGACGACAGCGTGGGTGAAAACACCGTGGTGGAGGTATTCCAGCAGGGCTTCATCTGCGGCGAGAAGGTCATCCGCTTTTCGATGGTGAAAGTGGCCAACTGAGAAGCGTCCGAGCCGTCGTGAGCAGCGCGGATGGACCGGAGCGCGGGCGAGAAACCAAACTTCGTTAAAAACAATCTTTCATATATTTAGGAGGAAAACATTATGTCTAAGATCATCGGTATCGACCTGGGTACTACCAATTCCTGCGTGGCTGTGATGGAGGGCGGCGAGGCCGTCGTCATCCCCAACGCCGAAGGCAACCGCACCACCCCCTCTGTCGTCGCCTTCTCCAAGGACGGCGAGCGTATGGTGGGTCAGGTGGCCAAGCGTCAGGCCATCACCAACCCCGACCGCACCATCTCTTCCATCAAGCGTGAGATGGGCAGCGACTACCGCGTCACCGTGGACGGCAAGGGCTACACTCCTCAGGAGATCAGCGCCATGATCCTGCAGAAGCTGAAGGCAGACGCCGAGGCTTATCTGGGCCAGAGCGTCACCGAGGCCGTCATCACCGTCCCCGCCTACTTCACCGACGCTCAGCGTCAGGCCACCAAGGACGCCGGCCGCATCGCCGGCCTGGAGGTCAAGCGTATCATCAACGAGCCCACCGCCGCCGCTCTGGCCTACGGTGTGGATAAGGAAAGCGCCCAGAAGGTCAT